>JAEZVQ010000049.1 GCA_023420745.1 Actinomycetes bacterium | reverse complement strand
CCTCAACGCCTTCCTCAACACGTTGATGTGGGTGGTGCTGGTGCCGATCATCTCGACAATCGTCGGATTGCTTTACGCCATCCTCATTGACGGTAAGCGGTTTGAAAAGGTTGCTAAGTCGCTGCTGTTCATGCCCATGGCGATCTCCTTCGTCGGTGCCGGCATCATTTGGAAATTCGTCTACGAATATCGCGGTGCGTCGCAAGCCCAGCGCGGTTTGCTCAACGCCATCATTGTCGGACTGGGTGGGGAACCGGTGCGTTTCCTCCAAGACAGTCCGTGGAACACGATCTTCCTCATCGTGGTGATGATCTGGGTTCAAGCCGGGTTCGCGATGGTGCTGCTGTCGGCATCAATCAAGGCGATTCCTCACGACATCGTCGAAGCCGCACAGCTCGACGGTGTCAATACCTGGCAAATGTTCACGAACATCACCATCCCGTCAATCCGACCGACCCTCGTCGTCGTCCTCACCACCATCACCATTGCCACGCTGAAAATCTTTGACATCACCCAGACGATGACGGGTGCGAAGTTCGGCACGCAGGTGTTGGCCAACATGATGTACGACCAGTCGTTTACCTACGGAAACAACGGGTACGGCTCGGCGATGGCAGTGGCGATCTTCGTCCTCGTCATCCCGATTGTCGTGTACAACATCCGCCAGATGATGAAGAACAGGGAGGTGCGCGGTGGCTGACGCAACAATGGCTCCACGGCGCAGGGCGAGTGCGAATCGCACGCCACGCCGATCCGCATCGGCAAGCGCGAAGAAAGCGTTGACCGGGCGGCTTGGGTCGATGGTGGCAATCATCATCGCCACCCTGTGGACGATTCCGACGTTCGGACTGCTCGTCACGTCGTTCCGCCCAGAAGGTGACATCAAGAGTTCGGGATGGTGGACATTCTTCACCCACCCCGCATTCACCTTAGAGAACTACCAAACGGTGCTCTACGGGGCGAAATCGCAAGGCGACCTCGCGTCGTACTTCATGAACTCCCTCGTCATCACCGTCCCGGCCACCTTGGCGCCGCTGCTCATCGCAACGATGGCGGCCTACGCGTTCTCGGTACTCAAGTGGCGCGGACGCGACACGGTGTTCGTCATGGTATTCGCTCTGCAGATCGTGCCGCTGCAAATGGCACTGATTCCGCTGCTGCGCGTCTTCGCCGGGTCGGCGGTGTCCAAGGCGTTCCCCTTCATGTCGATCTGGGTGGCACACACGATCTTCGCGTTGCCGCTGGCAATCTTCTTGCTCCACAACTTCATGGCCGAGGTTCCTCGTGACCTCATTGAAGCGGCGCAGGTTGACGGTGCCGGCCACGTCAAGACCTTCGTGCGGATCATGTTGCCGCTGATGGTTCCCGCAATCGCCTCGTTCGCGATCTTCCAGTTCCTCTGGGTGTGGAATGACCTCCTCGTCGGGTTGACCTTCTCCGGCGGTAAGGATCTCACACAGCCACTGACCGCACGCCTGGCGTCAATGGCGGGCTCTCGTGGTCAAGACTGGCATCTGCTGACCGCCGGCGCCTTCGTGTCGATGGTGATCCCGCTCGTCGTCTTCATGCCGCTGCAACGCTACTTCGTGCGCGGGCTTATGGCCGGTTCGGTCAAGGGGTAGCAGATCAGCTCGACACGGACACGACCGTGAACGATGAGGGGGCGAGGAGAGACATCACCTCGCCCCCTCTTTTCGTCCGTTGCTCAACGTTGGCTGGCTCACCGTGAACTGCACCACACGCCAGGTATGATGGGGGAGGTTGTCGCTTCCAGTGGTGGCGAGCAACCGAGAACAGTGCTGTTCGATACGAGAGGACGAACGACAATGGGGTGGCTCGATTCTGTGGAGCATAACCGCTGGCTGAGCTGGCAGCTTCGCGAGCTGATGATCGCCGGGCGCAATGCGATGGTACCCACCGGGTTTGGCTACGTCGACGCCCACGGTTCCATTGACCGCTCACAGCCGGTTGACCTCGCGGTCACCGCGCGGATGACCTACGTGTTTTGCCTCGCCACCCAGCTTGGGCTTCCCGGCTCACGCCGATATGCCGACCATGGGATTCAGTGCCTGTCGACCTACTTCCGCGACCACGAGCACGGCGGCTGGTTCACCGCAATCGAACACGAACCAGACGATAAACGACACGGCATTCCCGCTGGCGAATCCGGTGCCTTGAAACGCCAGTACGGCAACGCGTTCCTCGTTCTCGCGGCCGCGTCGGGAACGGCAGCAAACCGAGTGCACGCCCACGAGCTCCTCCTCGACGTCATCCACGATCAGGAAAAGCACTGGTGGGATGAGCGCGTCGACCGCGTGCGCGACGAGTATTCCCGCGATTATTCACAGTGCTCCTCCTATCGCGGCATGGATTCGCAGATGCACACGACCGAGGCCTACCTCGCGGTTGCCGAGATCATGAACGACCCGGTGTGGATCGACCGCGCCACCGCGATCCTTCGCTTCGTATACGACGAGGCCAGCAAGCGCAACTGGCGCATCGGTGAGCACTACGACGAAAACTGGAAGGCGATGCCCGACCTCTATCGTCATTCGCGCGGCGACGCGCACTTCCCCTTCGGCGTCGTCATCGGTCACCAGATGGAATGGGCGCGCCTGGCGCTGCACGTGCGCGCGGCCAACCGCACCCTCGGTCGCACCAGCCCGGACTGGCTGATGGAGTTGGCGCGCGAAATGTTTGAGCGTGCGCGCGTTGACGGCTGGCGGACGAATGGGAAGCCAGGCTTCGTCTACACCGTCGATTTTGACGGGAATCCGGTGGAAACGAACCGCATGCAGTGGGTGGTGTCGGAGGCATTGGCCACCACCATTGCGCTGCGGCGAGCGCTCCTCGACGACGGCGCGAGTATCGGCGAGGTCGAGCACTACGACCACTGCTATCGGTCATGGCTCGACTACGTTGAGGAATACGTCATTGAAGAGCCGGGGCGGTGGAATCGCGCGCTCGACGCGTCGAATACGGTCATCGATTCGAGTTTGCCGGGGCTGCGTGACACCTACCATGCGGTGCAGGCTCTACTGATGCCTCGCCTCCCGCTGTGGCCACCGTTTGCTGCCGCACTCTCGCGTGGTCTCCTCGACCATCCGGAGGAGCCGGCACCGGATCGCAAGGCATTCAAGCTCTTCCGCCCGAAGGGGAAGTAGGCTCGCGAACAGTCGTCAGCGGCAATCGACGACGAGGCGCCCAAACGGTGCCGTGCTGCGATCGCGCTCGCTCATCCGCCGGTGCGCTACCGCGACCCGCTCCGTCCAGAGTGAGCGAGGCGCGTCCTCGCCCTCAGCGGCGAGTACCTCGACCACGGGGCGGATCACACCGGCGTCAAGTAGCGGCCACACTTCATTTCGCGCGACCTGACACAGCCTCGCTTTCATGTCGAGCGGTTGGGAGCGCACCGTCTCGGCAGTGATGGTGGCGTTGCGGGCAATGAGCTCACCGAGGTCGAGGGTGGCGCGCCGACCTTTGATTAGCCCGAGGACAGCAAGCGTCCCACCGCGAGCGAGTGAGCGAATATTGGCTTCCAGACCCGCGGCACCGGTGACGTCGACAATGAGATCCACTGGCTCAGGCACGCTATTTACCCAATCCTCGTGGTAGTCGAAGCAGCGTTCGGCTCCGAGGTTTTCCACGCGGCGGCAACGCTGGGCAGTACCTGCGGTGGCGAATACGCGGTAGCCGCGTTGCGCTGCGATTTGCACCGCCAGCGCCCCCACTCCCCCGGAGGCTCCGTGGATAAGAATCGACCGATGCGGGTGCGACGGGGATTGGGCTGGCAGCGGGTGGCATTCGCGCGTCGGGGCGTGGCGCAGCACCATGGTGGCGGCCACCGCGGCTTCCGCAAGCCCCGCCGCTTCAGCGATACTCACCCCGCTCGGCACCGGGAAGAGTGTCGATGGGTGAGCCACTACCTGTTCGGCGTAAGCGCCGGCGGGAAGCAAAGCGCACACCGGGGTGCCCGGGTGAATCCACTGCCACTGGGGATTCTCGACCACATCCTCACCAACACCGGTGACAATCCCGGAACATTCGAGACCGAGAACCGGCCCTGCTCCGGGCGGTGGATCGTAGAATCCGCGTGCCTGGAGGAGGTCGGCCGGGTTGATGCCAATGGCGTGAACGTCGATGGTGACCAACTCGCGAACGTCAATGTCGGGCACAATGGTGTCGCGAGCCATGCGGGCAACGACGAGCGTGTCAGTGAGTGTGTGCAGTGGCGTGTGGGGAGGAAGCCGGTCGACGTGAGCGCGGGCGACAACAGTGTCCATCATGGTGTCATTGTGCCGGTCAGGCTGGCGTGACGCGAAGTGTGACCGCGCTGGTGTCCCACCTTCAGCGTGGGTGCGGTAACATGGGAGAGCTTGGAGGGTTGACCGAGCGGCCGAAGGTGACGGTCTTGAAAACCGTTGTGTCAGTCATGGCACCAAGAGTTCGAATCTCTTACCCTCCGCGTTTACCCGGGGTTTGACCGCAAACCCCGGGTTTTCTCTTCCACGTCGTGGTTACGAAGGGAGTGAGCGCAGTGTTGCGTTACTTTGCGGTTCACAACTACCGCACGATCTACGGAATTGAAGACGACACCCCGACCCTCGAGTTTTCCACCGAAGTTGACCCCGCGCTCATCGGTGACGACACCTCGCTTCCCCGCGTGGGCGACACCGACCTCGTTCCCGTGTCGGTGATTTACGGGGCGAACGCTGCGGGGAAATCGGCGATTGTTGACGCCCTCGCGACGTTGCAGCGCATCGTGGTGCACCGGCGTCAAACTTTCGAGCCGGTGGCGGTGGAGCCACATCGCCTGCTCGGTGTCGACGAGCCGACACAATTCACCATCAGCGTGACCGCGCCGACCAGCACCGCGAACGACGTGACCCTGACCTACGATCTCCACATTCACCGCGGTCGCATTGTCTACGAATCATTAGCTCGCGAAATCGACGGGCGTGAGGACACGTTGCGCGACGAGGTGATCTTCACGCGCTCAAGCAACTCGCGCACACTGTCCACTCCCCACGAAGCGGCACAGGCATGTCTCGACCTCACCCTCGATAACGAGACGGCGGTGGCGCAACTGGTCGCCCGCACTCCCAGCTCAGTGCCGGAAGCCGACGCGTTTGTCCGCTGGATGCGCGATGTCCTCTGCGTCATTAGCGGGGCGTCTCCGGTGGTGTCCTTCCCCGGTGGTATCGACCCGGTTGAGCAGATGCGTCGCGTCCTCGACGAGGGGATGCTGCCGCCGCGCGACACCGGCATCGTCGATGTCGCGACGATTGAGTACGCGGGGGATGCTGAGGGCGAGTGCAGCGCCGCCGTCACCTCCACGGGGCACAGTGTCGTCAGTGATCGCGCAGGGGTCATCGTGGTTGCCTCGCCTGATCCCACGGGTGGTGCGGCATTGCGTGCGGTTCGCGTGGTTCACGAGGTTGACGGTCGACGAGTGAGCGCATCGACACAGTCGGAGTCGGAGGGGACGCGGCGCGCCCTCACACTGCTGCCGGTCATTGCCGCCGGGGCGTCACAGCCCGGCGGTCGCGTCGTCGTGGTTGACGAAGTGGATCGTTCCCTCCATACAAACTTGTGGAAACGCGTAGTTGAACGCGTGCTCGCCGAGGTTGACGCTGATTCTCGACACCAACTCATCGTCACGGCACACGACGTGTCGATGTTGCGCGGCTCGCTGCTGCGTCCCGACGAGGTGTGGTTCGTGGAAAAGACGAGCGGCGGCGCCTCGGATCTCGTGCGCGCCAGCGATTTCGACGATGCACACACCCTCACCGGCACGCAGATCATGGGGATGTACCTCGCCGGGCAGTTCGGGGCGGTGCCGCGATGAGTGAGCCTGTCACCCGTCAACGCCCGGTGCGTCGGATTCGTCGCCGTGCCGTCAAACCGCTCGTCCTCGCCGTCGTTGAAGGCTACACGGAAGTGGCGTACCTGCGTGCTCTCGCCGATGAATATTTCGAGGGTCGCGTGGCGATCGAGGTGGTCAAGCCGCGCGGCACCTCGATTGCCTCACTCATCGATTCTGCTCGCCAATATGAGGAAAACATTGAGCGCCGCTACGCGATCAGCGCGGTGGTGTGCGACGTCGATATGAATGCGGCGCACGGGCACGGTCCTCAAGCGCGGCGCTTCATTGACGAGGATGTGCGGCGGCGCACCGTCATTACCGACCCAGCGATCGAAGCATGGTTCCTCGCCCACTTCGAAACCACGCGCCCGCCCTCGACGGCTAAAGAATGTGACCAGCGGCTACGCCAGCTTTACCTCCGCCGCTACCACAAGGGGAAAATCCCGAGGGAGCTGATTGACCGCACCGACGTGGCGATTGCCCAAGCTCGACGCGCACTCCCCACCGCTGTCGGGACGGGAGATTTTCGCTGGCCAACGAAAGGGCGCACGCAGTTTCCACAGTTCCTCGAAGAACTCCATACACTCATCCCCGCCGTCAGGGCGAGCGAATCGTCGTCACGCTCAACGTGACGGCGAATCCTCCCTAACGGCGGGGACGGTGCGGTAGTGTGACAGCGCGATCAGGCGCGTTCGCGCGCGATCTCCTTCCCGTAGGCGGGAAGATCGAGCACGCCGTTGCCGGACAAACCGATGACGATGACCTCGCCTGCTTTCGCCTCACCGGACTTGATGTAGTTGAGCGCACCTGCGACGGCGTGCGTCGATTCCGGCGCGGGGATAATCCCTTCGGCACGGGCGAACTCCAACCCGGCGGCGAAAGTCGTGTCTTCGTCGACGGCGATAGAATCCATCAAACCCAGGTGCTTGGCGTGCGACACCATCGGGCTCATGCCGTGGAATCGCAGACCGCCAGCGTGCAGCGGCGGAGGAACGAACTCGTTACCGAGGGTGTACATCTTGAGCAGCGGTGTCATATGCGCGACATCACCGTAGTCGTAGCGGAACTCCCCCTTCGTCATCGACGGACACGCGGCGGGCTCACACGCCACCACTCGCGTCGTCGATCCTTCACGCAGGTTCTGACCGATGAAGGGGAACACCAGGCCGGCGAGGTTTGACCCACCGCCAGCGCATCCGAACACGACATCCGCCTGCTCTTCACCAGCTTTTTCCAACTGCACCAGGGCTTCTTGGCCGATCACGGTCTGGTGCAGCATCACGTGGTTGAGCACGGAGCCGAGCGCGTAGTGCGCATTATCCGAGGTCACAGCCACCTCGATCGCTTCAGAAATCGCCATCCCCAAAGACCCGGTGGTGTCGGGGTCGGCGGCGAGCATCGCCCGCCCCGATTCGGTGATGTCCGACGGTGAGGAGTGGCTGGTGGCGCCGTAGGCTTCCATCTGCATCCGCCGGTACGGCTTGGCATCGTAGGAGGAGCGCACCTGGAACACCTCGCACTCCAGACCAAACATTGCCGCCGCCATCGACAGGGACGCACCCCACTGCCCGGCACCGGTTTCCGTGGTGAGCTTGGTGATGCCTTCAACCGCGTTGAAGTATGCCTGCGCTACCGCAGAATTCGGCTTATGCGAACCGGCGGGGGACACGCCCTCATACTTGTAGTAGACGTGTGCTTTCGTGCCGAGGGAACGTTCAAGGCGGTGTGCGCGAACCAGCGGTGAGGGTCTCCACCCGGCGTACACTTCGCGCACTGCCTCGGGAATTTCAATCCAGCGTTCGGTGGTGAATTCCTGTTCCACGAGGGCGCGAGCAAACAGCGGTTCGAGTTCTTCGGGACGGCACGGTTCGTGCGTCTCGGGGTTGAGGTGCGGGGCAACGGGTTCGGGGAAATCCGCGTTGAGGTTGTACCAGTGGGTCGGCACCTCCGACGGGATTGCGTATCCGAGAGCTTCGGTATTCAGCGTGCGTTTCGCAGCCATCGTGCCAACCTTCTTTCTGTGGTGTCTGTCGCCGCGCCGTCGAATCGTGCGGCGAATTCTGGTGACCGCGGATTGACCGCCGCGGTCATGTCTGTATCCCAGTGCCACTCGCGAGCGACACTGCCCTTCACTTTATCGCGAGGATGAGCCACCCTGCAGCGGAGCAATCATTGCTGGACACCCGGCGAGGACGTCGATCATCGCCTGCCGTTCGCTTGCCGTGACACTCAGCGCCCACTTGGCTTTGATCGCGACCTGCCGCGCCACGTACTCGCAATGGAACGCACGATTGAGCGGCATCCACCGGTCGGCGGCGGCTTTTCCCTTTTCTTCATTCGCCTGACCGTCCACGGCGAGGAGGTTGTCGGGGTCGTTGGCGAATCGTTGTCGCCGCGGCGCATCCCACGCCCACGCCCCGGAATCCCACGCGTCAGCGAGGGCAACAACGTGGTCGATTTGGACGAGTGGCGAGGTGTGAGGTCCGCGTCGGAAATGAATGACGCTGCCGGTATACGGGTCGTCGAGCGTGCCAGAGGACACGACACACCCGCCGGTTCCTCGTCGAATCGTCACATTGTCGAGGTCGCGGGCGAGCACATCGTTGCGCGTGTCGCACCCGTTGCCGTCCTCATCAGCCCAGCGCTGCCCGAATTTTTCACGATGGTAGGGGGTGGCGTCGTCGGTGTGGCGAACAGTGAGGGTTTCCAGCGAAGTGCGAATCTGTGACACAGGGACGTCGTCAATGTCGGCACCCCACCACGTTGGTGCCCACCCTGCGGGGATAAGCAGCCACACGGTGATGACGGCAATCGCCACCGCGACGCCGACGCCAATCACATCGACACCGCGCAGGCGCCGCCCGCGCCGCCTCACGATGTCTCGCGGTCGTGTCGAAGCATCGGCGTTGTGACCTCGTCGCAGATTTCATCCTCGACGGCGTTCGACACCGCCTCTTCAACGGCTTTTTCAACCGCCTCACCGACAACCTCGTCAACCACGTGATCGAGTTTTTCATCGACGACACTATCGAGGCGCTCGTCGACGACCTTCTCAACAGCAGCGGTAATGTCGCTGCGTTTAATCCGCCACGCCGGACCGCGATTTTTCCGCAGCTGCCGCAGCTGCGTCGACGTCAGCGTCAACGTCCAGTCGGCGTTCGTTGGCAACTGCCACCTCCGCCAGTGTGCGACACCGGTGAAGAGCGAGCCCACGATGGTGGCGGCGAGCATCCCGAGCATTTCGAGGTCGAGGTGGAAGAACACGACCATGACGATCGACGCCACGGCCGCGGGGGTGGCGTAGAGGTTGTTGCCACCGAATACCATCGGCACGTTCCCCGAGGACACGTCACGAATCATCCCACCGCCAATAGCGGTAATCATCCCGAGCATAATCGCCGGCATAATCCCGAACCCGAGGGTCAGCGTCTTCGCCGCCCCGGTGGCCGCCCAGGTGCCGAGGACGATCCCGTCAGCCACCACGATGGCACGCCCCGCCCACTTGGAGTCGAGTCGCCACAAGAACGCCACAGCCGCACCGAACAGCGCGGTGCCGAGATAGTAGGGGTCAGTCAAGGCTACCGGCGGCCCGGCCTGAAGTAGGGTGTCACGCACCATCCCCCCCGCCAGCGCCGACATGATGGCAAGAACTGCAAAACCGACGGCGTCGAAGCGTTTCTGGCGTGCCAGTCGGCCGCCAATAATGCCGTTGAGGAAGACGCCGGTGAGGTCAATGACACGGAAGAGATCCGGCAGACTCTGGTTCAATGCGTCGAGCACCTGCACCTCTTTTCTTCCAGCCTCTTTCGCGAACCGAGCCGCGATGTCCGCACGTCACCCGTGCGTCGTGTGTCAATGCTAAACCGTGGACACACCGAATAGTGTGCCCAGAAGGTAGGTGATCGCCGCCGCGCCGTATCCTATCGCGAGCTGGCGCAGTGCCGGGAGAAGCGGAGCTCGCCCGGAGAGGATCCCGGTCACCCCGCCGGTGACCATCAGGGCGCAACCAACCACCACGGCGGAAGCAACGATCCCCACGACGCCAGATGCTCCGAGGAGGAACGGGAGTAGCGGCAAGAACGCTCCGGCGGAGAAGAACACGAACGACCCCACGGCAGCGGTTCGCGCGGTGCCGATTTCGACGTGCTGCTCTTCTTCAGCGTGGGCGCGCGCCTTGGCTTGCGCATTCGCCCCGAGCATACTCATGCGCGTCACCACGGTTCCGGTCGTCGCCGAGGTGACGGGGCGGTTGATGGCGGAGAACAACAGTCGAGCGTGTGCGGCGGCATCCTCGGGGCTGTCTCCGCGCGCACGGAATACGAGTTCGAGTTCGTTTTCGTCAACGTCGAGGCTCGCCACTGCGCGGTGCGCATCAGGGGCGGGGTCGGAGGCTTCGAGGAGTTCGCGCTGGGAGGTGACGGAAATGTATTCGCCCGCCGCCATCGACAGCGCGCCAGCAAGGAGCCCGGCAACCCCCGAGATCACCACCATCGTGTGCGATGTCCCGGTGGCGGCAATGCCGAGGATGAGCGCGAGATTCGACACCAGCCCGTCATTGGCACCGAAAACCGCGGCGCGAAACGTGCCCGACATGGTGTCTCGGGAACGCTGTGCCAACCCGCGCACAACCTCGGAATGGATATGTTCGTCGGCTGCCATCTGCGCGGTGGCGTCCTCGTCGTCGTCATAGTCGCCGCGCTGTTCCGATCGTTGGACGAGGGCGAGGACGAAAATCGACCCGAAGCTGCGCGCCAACGTGGAGAGAAATCTCGACACGATCGACGGTCGTGGCTCCGGCGTTGCATGCTCGCCGAGCTTATTCGCCCAGTAGCTGGCGTGGCGTTCCTCGGCTTTGGCGAGACCTTCGAGGATCACCGCCTCTTCGCCGCTGCGTCGCTGAGCGAGGAACCGATAGGTGTCGCGTTCCATGCGTTCGTCGGCGAGGTAGCGCCTCCACCGGCGGATCTGTTCGCGCGTGGGAGCTGCGGGAACCGTGGGATCCGGGTGTTCCCCGGTCATCTCAGTGCTTCGACTCCTGTTGAGCACTGGTGTTGGTATGTGGCGAAGTGAGGTCGTCGTCGTCAATTTCGACAACCTCAACATCGACGTAGCGCGGGTGAGTTGTCGGCGTGCCAAACACGCGTTCTTTAATAATGCCGACGACCTTGTCGGTGGCGGCTTCTCCACCGCGGCGAACCGCGTCAGAAATTCGTTGCGACGCGGCATCCATCGGCTGGGACACGAAGGAGGATTGACGCAGTTTCGACGCCGCGGTCTTGATCTGTTCGTAGCGTTCACGCCCGGCTCGAGTGCCGAAAATGTAGCCGATCCCAGCGCCGACAACCAGTCCAAACTTCGTGCCCATGACGAGCTCCTCCTCGCAGTGTGGTGTTACCTCTCAGCTTATCGAGAGCAGCGGATGACCGCCATCTTCATGCAATGATGTTCACTTCCCGCAACTCCACCGTCACCGTTGCTCGGCGTCGCTCGCCTCGATCCCCTAGGCTGGGGGTGTGAGCGAGGTGAGGATCCCCACCCCCCGTGGCGTGACGCTGGCGGGGACGTTCGTCAACCCTGTCGATTCCTCGGATGCCGCGGTGGTGTTCTCGCATTCATTTCTTGCCGACCGTCATTCGGGCTCGCTTTTTGATCGCCTCGCGGCGGCGTATCGCGGTGCCGGATACGCGACGGTGGAATTCGACTACTCCGGTTGCGGTGAATCTGACGACGACGTGATCGTGGCGAAATCAGCTGAGGAAGACCTCCATTCCGTCTGTTCATGGATGGTCAAACAGGGGTTTTCTCGCCTCATCATCCACGCTCACTCATTCGGCACCATCCCCGCGCTGATGGCGTCACCCGCCGAAGTGCGCACCATGGTGTTGACCGGGCTGATTTCCGGGCCGATTTCTTTCGACTGGGAGGCGATTTTCTCCCCCTCACAACTCGACGACCTCGAACGCGACGGCACGGCGTCGATCCCTGACGATTCGCCGTCGAGCCGCGAATCGTTCACGATTTCGAGTCAAACACTCATCGACTTGTCGATGACGCGATCCGATGAGCTGTTGAAAAACCTCACGGTTCCCATCCTCGTCATCCACGACTATGACGATGAGACGACGGGGCTTGTCGAGATGACTCGCGACGTGTTTCCGCTGCTTCCCGACGGCTCGCATCTGGAGGTGGTTCACGACCATTCCTTCGGAGCCCACCAGGGCACGGATATTTTGCGCGACCTCTCGCTCGACTGGGTGACGCGCCACGTCCCTCCTCGCAGCGGTCAATCGCGGTAGCGATGCGAGTTGGCTGATCACAGTCACGGACGACTGCGGCTGTGCCCAAGACAAGCGAAGCCATAGCTCTCCGATCGAACATGCCCACCTGGGAGCTTATTCCCACAAATTCTAGGAATTTCGCAGGTCATTTCCAGCGTTCTCCCCGAAAATTGATCCACCATGGTTGCAGCGACACTCGGAAAGGAACTCGCAATGAAGCACCTTCGCACCGCCGTCGCCGCTCTATTCGCGCTCTCACTCCTCTGTCAGGATCTGCCTTAACGAATGGGGGCGAGATACTTGCTCTGGCTGGGGATAGGACATCTCAATGGCGCGCGTCCTTGAGCTCATCGGCGTGTCGTTTGGGTATCGCCGGGATCGCGACATTTTGTCGAACATCTCCTTCACGGTGGATGCGGGTGAGCTCGTTGCTCTGAGTGGAGAGTCTGGAATCGGAAAGACGACGATTTTTCGTCTCATCACCGGTCAACACAAGCCTCACAGCGGTCGCATCCTCGTCACCGGCCACGATGTCACACGGATGTCGAAACGGTCGCGACTCGCTCTTCAGCGCCGAACAGTCGGCATGATTTTCCAGCAGCCGCAGCTCATTCCCGAGCTCACTGTCACAGAAAATGTCATCATGCCGGCACTCATCACCGGGGAGTCTGCCCGCTCAGCCACGCAACGAGCACATGCCCTACTTGATCAGTGCGGTGTCGACCCGGACATCCCAGTCAACGCTTTGTCAGGTGGGCAGGGAAGTCGAGTCGCCGTCGCACGTGCCCTCATTACCCAGCCCGCTCTCGTCCTCGCCGACGAACCAACGGCATCACTTGACGATGACAACGCCGCCATCGTGACACAACTGCTGCTCGACCACTGTCACAGTGGTGGAAGCGTGCTTCTGTCGACTCACGACCAGCGCACGCGCCACCACAGCACGCGTGAAATCACACTTGCACGCACCACGGGCAACGCCGCCACGATCGCCTCAACGTAGCCACCCCACCAAGGAGAGCACCGATGATTCACGCACTCAAGTGGGGGTGGCGTCTTCGCCCTCAAGGACAACTCTCCTTGTTCATCGGGCTACTCATGATCACGTACTTTATCCTCGCTGTTGGCACAACCGCCGGCACCTACGATGGCTCACTTGCTCGTGAACTCGCTCGAGATCCTCACACGGTTGACACCGATACAAACGTTTCAGCGCCATTGCGCGTCAAAGCACTGTTCGCATCTCCCCAGAACGAACACGGCTTCTTCCTCGATCCAGTCGATGCCAATGCTGAGTCAACACCGAAACCACCCGGAATGGCGTCGTGGCCACAGCCCGGCGAAACGCTTCTTTCCCCCGCGCTCGCCTCACAATATGCCGTCGGAAGCACCAGCCCATGGGGAGTAGTGGCAGGCACTATCGACACCCCGGCTTTATCCAATCCGCGAGAGAAGTTCTTTTACGCACGCCCCCAAGGGCCGCTCCCTGAACAGTGGGGAGATCCCGTTGATTCCTTCGGCGTGGAGTTCAGTGCCGGCAACGGCGACTACATCAATCTGCCGGAGTTCACCGCCCCCTTGGCGTTCTTTATCGGAATCATTCTGTGCCCTGGACTCATTATTGTCGCAATTGCCGCAATCCAGGGAAAGAACGTGCAGTACAGCACATCTGTCATGAAGGCTCTGGGCTCGCCTCTCGGCGCTCGTCTCGCACTAGCAGCGTGCGCATGGCTTCGCCCCGTAGCAGGATCAGCACTCGTCTCCGCATCGATGATCGCCGCACTATCAACAGTTCCGGTACCGATCCCACTCGTTGACGTCGTCACTGTTCCCCACGACGTGCGCCTCTACCTACCGGCGATGATCGCGGCAACCGTGCTCGGTCACTTTCTGACGCTCATCATCCCAATCGTCATCGGGGTTGCTCCCCCACGTCGCGTTGCTCTGTCACGGTTCTCCCCCTATCTTCAGCGGATTCGCCAAGTTTCTGTGCTGTCCTCACTCGTATTTCTGTGGCTGTTCATCACTCAGGAATCACTGCACGGATTCGTGTTGAATCTCGTATTCATCGGCGCGATTGTTTCCCTGGGATTCGCTCTCCCCACCGTGTCGATCTGGTTGTGTGAAGCTGTCACGGGCGCGGCAACATGGATCCGACGTAGTGCGGCAACAATCGTTGCCTCTCGCCAGCTGCGCTACCACTCATCACTGATCATGAAAGCGCTGACGTTGATCTGTCTGCCCATCATCGCGCTCGGCTCTGCTCAGCTCTTCTGCCTCCAACTCAACGCGCCCATGCAACGGGCTGTGGTAACTCATGAGGTTCTCAACAATCGCGTGACCACAATCGACACGACTGGAATGACCGTTGCCGAAGCTCGACGTCTGAGCGACGCGCTGCGTCCCTACGGGGGTATCACCCTCGTCGAAGACGCGACACCCGACCAGTCGACGATCATGGTCGAGCCCGACTCCCAAGCCCGCGACTACTTTTCCCTCGACAGCTCCATCATCCACACGCGCGATGGCGACCAAGTGAACTTTGAGACTCTCCCTCACTTCGCCCGAACCGCTCTCGAACCGTTGACATACGCGGTGCCGAACATTGTCGTCACGAAGGATCCATGGCCCGACGATCGACCAATCGGTCGCATCATCCTCGCCAGCCCCACCCCTCTCGACACCGCCACTGTTGGGTCGATCGTCACAGCACACGGCGCCATGCAAACCAGCGCTGAGGATCAGTGGCTTGGAGGAGCATTAGAAAATTCACGCCTCGTCAACTGGTTCACGTTGTTCGGTCCGATCGCCCTCATCGCGTGCATCAGCGTTGCGCTCAACACCATGAAGCAGACCATCACAACCACTCTCCATCTCAACGAGCTGAGAACAACCTTCAATACCCCACTTCGAACCATTGCCACCGTCGTGACACTGACGATCTTCGTTCCCGGAACGATCGCCTCACTGCTGACCTGGATCGGCTACCGCTCCATCACCGCCGGGTTCGCCACACACGCGGGCGGTCCGGTCGTCAACACTCCCATGAGTTTCCAACTCGCCCTCGTCGCATCGGGAATCATCGTCACGTTGATCGCAACGATCACGATTACTCACCACGCCACGCGGCTGTCGAAAGTCGGATGACGGATACCCTCGAGCGAAAGCTAGAACTGCGTGACGATGTCGCGCACACGCGGATCAGCGAGCCAGGCGCGCGTGCCAAATACCGTCGTCGACAGTGATGCGACCTCGTTGGCGAAGCGCACCGCACGCGCCGGGCTCGTGGTCGCGCGATCAACCCACCCGCGAGCGCAGGCATAGGCGAAAGCGCCGTGGAAAACGTCGCCGGCGGCGAGCGTACATCGCGTGTCGACCTGCGGCGGCATCGCCTCCCCGGTGGTGTCGCACCACCACCAGCGTGTGGCGTCACCGCCGTGCGTTTGGATCACGCGCTCAATGCCAAAACCGCGCAAGAAAGCGACTGTGTCCTCCACGTCGCGGGCTCCTGGCGCCCGGAAATCCGCGGAAATAATGGCGACGTCAATGAAGGGCAGCATTGGGGGAAGCCACGGCTTCCACGACCCGCCGTCGAGGATACGCAAGTAGGGTGGCTTGGTGTCGATGGCGGCAAATGGGTCACGGTCGGTGTCGAGCGTGGCAGTGGCGAGTGCGGCGGCGGCGAGCGCGGGGTTATGCCCGTCAACGAGAAGTACTCGAGGGCGCCACTGGTCGCCGTCCGCGTCGCGACCGGTACCGCCACCACAGCGTGCTTCGACGAGCGGTGCCGTGTCGAGGGGAAGTCGTGAATTGGTCGAGGCAAGAGTGCGCGAACCCGTGCGAGCGGAGACGAAAATCGACGACACGGCCGGGGTGAGATCAGCGTCGCCCGCCAAGTGATCCTCGCCCGTGCAGTCGGTGACCCTCACACCCTGGCGTTCGAGGTCGTCGCTGATGATTTTCGCGGCGATATCGCGACCGGTGGCGGTGAATAGCTCAGTTTTCCACTCATCGCCCGCAACACACCCAGGTGCCGCACGCTGGAGCGCCGCGCAGGTCACGGCCGCGTTCGTGGCGGGACCCCCGGCGGCAATGAACTGGTCGAGCGACGTCACTTTTTGGTTCTCCGTCACCGGATGGTCAACGAGTTGCGCGACGTCAAGCGTGGCGAGTCCGACGAAAACAGCGGACGACACTGCAGCTTCACCCATAGCCTCATTATCTCCAGTACCACAGTCACCGCGCGGGAGTACCCTCACGATTCCCCTAGGATGGGAAACGTGAACTCTCGCCCGCACCGCCATGCCTTCACCGGTGAACAGCTGGCATCCCGGGCGGCACTCGTCCCCGTCGTCACCTACCCCGACGACCTGCCGGTCAGTGCCCGTCGTGACGACATTGCCGAGGCGATTCGACACCACCAGGTGGTCATCGTCTGCGGCGAAACCGGGTCGGGCAAGACCACGCAGCTACCGAAAATCTGCTTGCAACTCGGTCGCGGTGTCGCCGGGATGATCGGACACACCCAGCCTCGCCGAATCGCAGCACGTGCCGTAGCCGACCGTATTGCCAGTGAGCTCGGCGGGCGTGTGGGGCGTGGCGAGCGTGACATCGTCGGCTACCAGGTGCGCTTCACCGACGAGGTTGGGCCAAACACTCTCGTCAAACTGATGACCGACGGGATTTTGCTCACCGAAATCCAACACGACCCCGACCTCACGCGCTACGACACGATCATTATTGACGAGGCACACGAACGCTCCCTCAACATCGATTTCCTCATCGGCTACCTCGCGCGACTGCGCACGCGCCGCCCCGATCTCAGCATCATCATCACCTCCGCCACCATTGACGCCGAGCGTTTTGCCGCGCATTTTTCCAACGCAGACGGCACGCCGGCGCCGGTTGTCGAAGTGTCGGGGCGGACGTATCCGGTGGAAATTCGATACCGTCCGCTCTCCCCCGACCAGCCTGTCACCACCGACGATGCTGCTTCTGCCGGCTCAACCGGTGAGGATCAATCGAGTAGTGCCGGGCTTGTTCTCGAATCCCCGGACGATCCGCTCGCTCTCGACGGGTACGGCATGGGCGAAGACATCGACTACCTCACCGGGATTTGCCACGCGGTTGACGAACTATGCGAGGAAGGCGAGGGCGACATCCTCGTTTTCCTCCCCGGCGAACGCGACATCCGCGACACCGACGCGGCACTGCGCGACCATCTCGGCTCCCGCCACATCGCAGCCGGTGAGGCGAGTGCAACCAGCCCACTCGATGGCATCGAAGTGGTGCCGCTGTACTCGCGACTGTCGGCACCCGAACAGCAAAGGATCTTCCAACCACACCCGCGCCGCCGCGTCGTCCTCGCTACGAACGTTGCGGAAACATCCCTGACCGTGCCGGGAATCCGCTACGTTATCGACCCTGGTTTAGCGCGGATTTCCCGCTATTCCAACCGCACGAAGGTGCAGCGCCTCCCCATCGAAGCGGTGTCGCAAGCGTCGGCGAACCAGCGCTCCGGGCGCTGTGGGCGCGTCGCCGACGGGGTGGCGATCCGCCTGTATTCTCAACGCGATTTCCTCACCCGCCCGCGTTTCACCGAACCGGAGATTCAACGCACCTCGCTCGCCTCCGTCATCCTCCAGATGGCGAACCTTCGGCTGGGATCGGTCGAACAATTCCCCTTCCTCGACGCCCCGTCGCCAAAATCGGTGCGCGACGGGGTGGCGCTGCTCGAAGAGATCGGCGCATTGCGCCACGCTCACCGCGATGGCGAGAAGCTGCGGTTGACCGCATTGGGACGCGACCTCGCACGACTGCCGATCGACCCTCGCCTCGGGCGGATGCTCGTCGAAGCTGACCGGTTGGGCTGCGCCTCCGAGGTGGCGATTATTGTTGCCGCACTGTCGATGCAAGACGTGCGTGAACGACCCGAAGCGATGAAGGGGGACGCGGATACGGCACACGCGCGGTTCCTCGACCCGACCTCGGATTTCATCACCTACCTCACCCTGTGGCGCTACCTCAGATGCCAGGCACGCGACCTGTCATCCTCGGCATTTCGACGCTTGTGCCGGCGCGAATTTCTCCACTATCTGCGCTGGAGAGAATGGCAAGACGTCGTGGCACAGTTGACGCAGCTGGCGCGGGCGGCACGCATTCGCATCGAACCGATTGAGATTCCCTCCTCTCGCGACATCCGCACCCAAGAACGCACCGGCGGGGTCGCGGGGGCGCACGCGCGCGCCGCACTCGCCACCACCAACCGCACCTCGCGAGCCAATAGCGACCGGATTCACCAGGCGATCCTCGTCGGGTTGCTGTCGAATATCGGCACCTGGGATTCGCAGCGCAGCGACTACGAAGGGGCGCGCAATGCGCGCTTCGTCATCTGGCCGGGGTCGGGGTTAGCGAATTCGCACTACGACTGGGTGATGGCGGCTGAACTGGTGGAAACGTCGCGGCTGTTTGCTCGAACGGTGGCAAAGATCGACCCCGCGTGGGTGGAGCGTGCTGGGCGGCACCTCGTCAAACGCTCCTACTCTGAGCCGTACTGGTCGACGCGCAACACGGCGGCAATGGTGCGCGAACGCGTCACCCTCTACGGGGTGACGATTGTGGCGAACCGCCCGATGCTGCTCGCCAATGTTCCCGACACGGTGGCTCTCGACTCTGCGGCACTGTCAACGAACGCACTCGGTTCGACAACACTGGGGTCGACGGTGCTGGGTGGCGCGGCGATGACGGCACTCGCTGACGTCGCGCGAAACGGTGGTATGACAGCCGGAGCGACACCGCGCGAAATCGCTCGCGACATGTTTATCCGCCACGCCCTCGTTGACGGGGACTGGGATGCGCGCCACCGTTTCCTCCTCGACAATCGCCAACTCATCGAGGCGATTCGCGAGGACGAAAAACGGCTACGCGAAGGCTCACTCATCGACGAGGACGCGATTGTCGCCTTCTACGATGAGCGCATCCCTGACGACGTGGTCTCTGCCGGGCATTTCAACCGGTGGTGGCGACGCCAACGCAACTCGACGCTACTGACGATGAAACGCCATCACATTGTGCGCAGCGGTGTCGAGGTCGACTTGTCTGACCATCCCACTCACTGGGAGCAAGACGGGATG
>JAEZVQ010000131.1 GCA_023420745.1 Actinomycetes bacterium | reverse complement strand
TGGCATCCCTACGAGGATGACCGGAGACGCGGGCGCTGCGGGGGACGAATCCACCGGCACACTCCCCCACTCTTTGCCGAGGCGTTGTCTGACTTCTTGGCGGTGGTCGTCCACCGCACGGCGAATTCGATCGACGTGACCATCACCGAACATCTCCGATACGGCGTCGGCAAGTGTTAATGCCATCATCGACTCTGCGATCACTGCCGCAGGAACCACCGCTGTCGTGTCGGAACGCTGGTGGAGAGCGGGAGCAGCCTGTGACGTGGCCAGGTCAATAGTCGGGCGCGCGTGGGCAACAGTGGAGATCGGTTGCAGCCCTACACTGACGCGAATCGGGCTCCCGTTGCTCATCCCACCTTCAATACCACCGGCGGGGTTCGATGCGCGCCACACGTGCCGGTCATCGACGGTGAGCGGATCGTGAGCCTGTGTGCCAGCCACTTCGGTTTGCCAGTGACCGTCGCCAATTTCGACGATCTTCGCCGATGGGATCGACATCATCGCGGCAGCAAGGCGCGTATCCAAACGCCGATCCCACTGGGTGTGCGTGCCAAGCCCCACCGGGACTCCTTCGGCGACGACCTCGACAACACCGCCGAGAGTGTCGCCATTCGCGCGGGCACGGTCGATGGCCGCGCGCATGAGCTCGGCAGTGGTCTCGTCGAGGCAACGCATGTCGCTGGCCTCGATGCGCGAGCGATCCCCCATCGTCACCGTCAGCGCACGATCGACATGGATACTGCCAACGCTGCGCACGTGAGCGACGATGTCAATATCGGCCACAGCCGCAAGGTAGCGTCGCGCCACCTCCCCCAATGCCACTCGCATCGCGGTTTCGCGTGCCGAGGCACGTTCGAGGACGTTGCGCGCATCGTCGTGACCGTATTTCATCATCCCGGCGAAGTCAGCATGTCCGGGTCGTGGGCGAGTGAGTCGGCGATTACGCGCGACTTCGCGGGCATCACCTGTCCCCGCATCGACCAACAGTGCTTCGGGAGGCACCGGGTCGGTTGACATCACGGTCGTCCATTTTGGCCACTCGGCATTGCCGACCTCGATGGCAATCGGCGTACCTAGCGTCACCCCGTGGCGCACACCGGAGAGCAGACGCACCGTATCTGTTTCAAATCTCTGGCGTGCCCCACGCCCGTACCCTATGCGGCGGCGCGCGACAGCATCTCGGATGTCATCGGTAGAAACCTCCACTCCCGCACAGATGCCATCAATGATGCCGACGAGGGATTCGCCGTGGGATTCGCCTGCTGTGTACCACCGGATCATGGTGACCAGTGTGGCATATTGCCTGAGGTGTGCCGCGGTGCTACCAGGAGGTGAACATGTCGAGTCGCCCAATCGTCGCGAGCCACGCGGTTGTCGCGCCGGCGAGCATCAGCGGTGCGAAGGGGATCGAAGATCGCAGCGTCGCACGCCGTGACACCAGCAGTGCCACCACCGTGAAACCGCCGATGACGAACGCGAGTAGCAACCCGGCGAGTGCTACCGGCGCACCGTAGGCGCCAAGCCAAGCGCCAACAACGGGGGCGAGTTTGACATCCCCGAGTCCCATGCCGTGCCCACCTCGCGAGGCAAAGTGAGCGATCGACAGTGGCGCCAGCCAGATCAGCGCACCCAGTGCCATGTTCGCAAACACTTCGGTGACACGGACATGCTCGGGATCGCCAATCATCGTCACCCCCGTGGCGACAACGATTGTCAACGCCCCCGCAATCGTCAGTGCTGTGGGGATGCGGTGAACCTCGACGTCCACCATGACAATGAAGGCGAAAACCACCGACAACGGTGCCGACACCGCGACGAACGTGTCGTATTGTCCGACACCGATCACCGCAACAGACACGACGACCGCGAGGACAATAATCGCCAGAAGCGACGGCGTGCGCTCATCGAGGTACTGTCCAAGGATGGCGCGCCCCTTGAGCGCCAACCAGCCGATGATAACCAAAACGAGCACGAAGGAAGCGCAGATCGCGGTCAGCGAGGGTGCCGCGAGTTCGCTGGTGGCGACACCCGTCACGTTTCACGCCCCTCGATTGCCGCGGTCAGCGCCTCGCGCATCAGCCCAACTGGCGCTTCGCGTCCGGTCATCAGCGAGACCTGGAGCGCAGCCTGGTGGAGCAGCATGAGCGTTCCAGGAGCTACGCGAGCTCCGTCGTTTTGCGCGTGCTGCGCCAACTCAGTTGGCCACGGGGAATAGACGACGTCGAGGACAGTAGCATCCGGTTGGAAATGCACCCGATTCGCCCAACAGTCTCCAACGCCAGCGGGGACGGTTGAGATGACGAGATCAGCCTCTGCCATCCGCCGTGCCGCGAGGTCGGGGAGCCGCCACGGGATGAACTCTGCTGTGATTCCCAGCTGAGTTTCCACCCGGCGAATCGAATACGGCCCATCGAAGCGGCGTGCGACGATGGTGATTTCGCGAATGTGGAGAGTGCCGACGGCAGCGAGTGCAGAACAGGCGGTAGCGCCGGAACCGATAATCACCGCGCGACGAAGCGAACGGTCACCCGCGGTTTCGCGTACCGCCTCGACAATGCCGTGAACGTCGGTGTTAAAACCGGCGAGGACACGACCGGCAGGGACCACTGTATTGACCGCCATTGTGGCCTGAGCCAGCGGGTCAATGACGTCAAGGAAGCCCATGATCGCGCGCTTATGTGGCATCGTCACAGCGAGTCCCAGCATCGTGTCGCGGTCCATCTGTTCAACCCAGTGAGGGAGGTGCTCCGCCTCGACGTTGGCACGCTCGAAAGTGTGGTCAAGCCCCAACGCGCGATAGGCCGCGGTGTGGAGCACCGGTGAAAGGCTGTGACCGATCGGATGACCGATCACCCACGCTCGCACGTTAGCACTTCCCCTCATGAGCATCGCACCACGCGCGAAGCTCTGAGACATATTCGTCGTGCTCAGCGAGCGTGTCAGCGAATTTCGTTTCCCCAGTGTCGAAGTTCACAGTAACGTAATACAGCCAGTTGCCATCTTCGGGATGCAGTGCCGCGTCGATCGAGTCACGTGAAGGCGAACAGATCGGAGTCGGTGGCAGTCCCTTGTGAATGTAGGTGTTATACGGAGTGTCGCGCGCCAGTTCTTCTGCCGTCAACTGACCACCATATTTGCCGAGCCCGTAGTAGACAGTGGCATCGATGTTGAGGAAACCGGCAGTTTCCCATTCCGGATGATCGAGACGGTTTTGGATAACTCGCGCCACTTTTGCACCGTACCGGTCGATCGGTACTTCCTTGTCAATAATCGAGGCTTTGGTCAGCACCTCTTGACGTTGCTCGGCAGGCACCTTGAGCTCGTCGAGCATCGACACTGTTCCGGCAACCATGCGGGCGAGTACATCCACGGGGGTTTCGTCTTGCGACACCTCGTAGGATCCAGCAGCAAGCCACCCTTCGGGATTACCCCCCGCCTCGGCGGGAAGCCCCATCCCGGCGGTGTCTTTCATCGCCGCGTCCACATCCTCGGCAGAAAATCGGGCAAAGGATTTCAAACGTTCAGCAATCTGGGTGGCAGTCAACCCCGGGGACACGGTCACGGCATTCGATGACCGCTTCGACTCATCAAGAAGCGCTGCAATGACGTCAACGGCGCGCATCTGCTTCTTCAAGTCGTAAGTACCGGGCTGGATCGAGAGCGACTGCGCGTTCGCGTTCCACGCCTCGAGGAACGCCTCAATACTCTTGACCACGTCAAGATCGACGAGATTTTCCCCGATGACCTGACCGGTATCCCCGGGATTAATGGTGAACTCTACCGACCCGTTCCCCGGACCGGGATAGTCTGCCACAACCTGACTTCCGCTGCGCGCGGACATGATCGATTGATAAGCCACCCACACGCATCCGGTGAGGACAGCAATCACGCACGTCAAAACTACCGCGGTGCGCACGCGTGCGAGGGTTCGACGCTGGCGGTGGCGGCGCCGCTCTGCCTCGATACGACGCGAACGCACCCCTGACGTCACCGGTGACACGGATTCATCGACATTCGACGGGCTCTGCGGGGCAGCGTGGGTGCGGTGACGTCGCGGAGGTGGTGTCGATTGTTCGGGGCGAGAGGGGCGCCTCGGCTGCGATCCGCGTGAGGCGCCGCTTCGACGCTGCTGCGCCTCGCGTTGAGCCACCTGGGCAGCCTCCTGAGCTGCTGCCGCTTCTTGAGCGAGGCGCACCTGCGTGGGAACAATGCGTCGGCGCGACCGCTGTGTTGATACTGGCGGTTCTTGTTGAGCACCGTCGTGGCTTCCTCGCGGAACCGCAGGGTTTCCAGCATTACGGCGCTGTTGATCTTCCCATTGTGCACGGGAGGGGAAGGGGTGAGGTGACCACTGCGGTCGTTCTCCTCGATGAGAGTCATCCATGGTCGTTCCTCTTCTTCCTCACGTTGTGACAGCGATCATCGCCGTGTGCCCGCCGCGATTCGCTGCCGTTCACGGTACGCCCCGGCGGTGTCGCGCTGTGGCGTTCGATCTCGAGTGCCTGTTCCAAAATCATAGCTGCGGCCAGTTGGTCGACTCGCCCACGACGCTGCCGATTACCGATTCCCATTGATTCCAGCTGCGCGTGAGCGCTACTCGACGTCAGCCGTTCGTCAACGAGACACACCCGAACCCGGTGCCCCGCGTCGCGACAAGCACGGTCAAGTTTGCGGGCAAAACTCTCAGCCGCGCGAGCAACCTCGCCCTCACGTCCGCTGAGATGGCGCGGTAAACCGACGACGATTTCGATTGCCTCGATGTCCTCGACTATGTCAAGAATGTCGTCAATATCAGTGCCAAAACGGTCGCGACGCACGACAGTTCGGGGCAGGACGACGCGCGCATCCGAGTCGCATACTGCCACTCCGATGCGCGCCTCCCCGTAGTCGATCCCGATGCGGGCGCCGCGACGCACGATTGAAACTCAGCTCTGCTCGCGCTCGATCGCGCTGACGAGGGCACGCACTGCGTCACCTGCAGCATGCGGATTCTGACCGCCGCCCTGCGCGATGTCGGGGCGACCGCCGCCACCACCGCCGAGGGTCGAAGCGGCGACCTTGACGAGGGCACCGGCAGCGAATCCACGCTGGCGTGCCGCATCATTGGTGGCCACAACGACTTGCGGACGCTCGCCGACAATGCCGACCACGGCCACCACCGCGGGATCCGACTCCCCGAGTCGCGCACGCAAATCGAGGACAAGGGATCGCACGCTATCTGCCGACGGCACCTGACCGAGATCGGTGACGATACAGCGTACCTCCCCGATCGTTGTCGCTGCCTGCACGAGCGCATCAGCTCGCGACATCAGCTGCGCTTCGCCGAGTCGAGCCAGCTCTTTCTCCGCATTCTTCACCCGCTTGAGCAGCGCCTCGATGCGACCGGGAAGCTCATGCGACTGGCCGCCAACCAGTGCTGACAACTGTGACACCAGGGCATGTTCCTTCGCCTGGAACCCGTAAGCCTCGTCGGCCACGAGTGCATCAATACGACGAACCCCGGAACCGATCGACGACTCGCCAAGAACCGCAATGCGCCCGATGTGCCCGGTTGAGGGCACGTGGGTGCCGGCACACAACTCAAGCGACCACCCGTCGCCAATGTTGACGACGCGCACCTCGCGACCGTATTTTTCCCCGAACAGCGCCATCGCACCCAGCGCCTTCGCATCCTCCAGCGACATCGTCGCGTCGGTGACGCTGAGATCGTCAGCGAGCCGGTTATTGACACGCTCGTCAATCGCGGCGAGGACGTCGGCGGGAACTGCCTGATTGTGGCGGAAATCAAAGCGCATCCGGTGCGGCGAGTTCTCCGATCCCGCCTGTGTGGCGCCCTCGCCGAGGAACTCATGCAAGCCCTTGTGTACCATGTGCGTCGCCGTGTGTGCGCGTGCGATCGCGAGGCGTCGCCTGGTATCAATCGCCGCCACACAACCGTCGTCAAGTGTCAGTTCCCCGTCAATCAGGCGACCGCGATGCACCGACAGTCCCTTGATCGGTGCCTGCACGTCATCGACCTCGACAACACCACCGCCGAAGGTGCGGATCGTCCCGTGGTCAGCAAGCTGACCGCCCATTTCCGCGTAGAACGGCGTGATGTCGAGGATAACCTCGACGTCCGCAGGCGCCACCGCATGCGCCACCGATTCGCCACCGGAAATTATGCCGCGGATCGTTGACTGTGTCGTCGAATCGGTGTAGCCGAGGAAGCGTGAGCCACCGCCGAGCGAGTCGAGGAAATCGTGGTAGATCCGGGAATCGACGTGACCGGATTTCTTCGCCAGAGCATCGGCGCGAGCCCGTGCTTTCTGCTCATTCATCAGGGTGCGGAAACGTTCCTCATCGACACCTACCCCCTGTTCTTTCGCCATCTCCAGGGTGAGGTCGATGGGGAAACCGTAGGTGTCGTGGAGGGCGAAAGCATCCTCACCGCTCAGCAGCGGGGACACGGAGCCCGCACCTGCACCCTGGGTCTCAACCGCGCTGGCTTTCGCTCGTTCGACGGCTGCATCGAGGATCATCGTGCCGGAACGTAGCGTCCGTCGAAAACTCTCTTCTTCCGCATAGGCGACGTCAGCGATGCGATCCCAGTTCGTCTCCAGTTCCGGGTAGGAGGCCTTCATCGCGTCGCGCGACACCGGCATCAGCGTCGGCAAGGTTGCCTCGTCAACACCGAGTAGGCGCATCGACCGCACCGCGCGGCGCATCAGACGACGCAGCACGTACCCGCGCCCGTCATTGCCGGGAACCACACCGTCGTTGATCAGCATCATCGAGGAGCGCACATGGTCGGCCACGATGCGCATATGGACGTCGTCTTCGGGATTGTCACCCGATTCGTAGCGCTTGCACGACATCTGTTCCGCCATGGTGATAACGGGGCGCACCTCGTCAATTTCGTACATGTTGTTCAGCCCCTGAAGGACGAACGCAAGACGTTCTAGACCGGCACCAGTGTCGATGGCTTTCTTATCGAGTTCGCCGAGAAGCGGGTAGTCCTTGCCCGAGCCCTCACCGCGCAGGTATTGGTCGAACACCAGGTTCCACACTTCGAGGTAGCGGTCACCACCGGGATCGACAGTGCCACCTTCAGCCTCGGGACCGAAGGCGGGACCGCGGTCGTAGTGCCACTCAGCGCACGGACCAGCCGGGCCTGGCTGTCCGGTGTCCCAAAAAATCTGTTCGCGGGTGAGCCGGACAATATGGCGTGGGTCAAGACCGATTCCCCGGGTCAGCACGTCGTAGGATTCGGCGTCCTCATCCCAGATCGTCACCCACATCCGGTCGCCGTCGAGGCCGTATTTGCCGTCGTCGACGGAGCCGGTGAGCAGATCCCAGGCGAAGTTGATCGCCCCTTCTTTGAAATAGTCGCCGAAGGAGAAGTTTCCGTTCATCTGGAAGAACGTGCCGTGGCGCGTGGTGCGACCCACATTGTCAATATCGTTGGTGCGCACGCACTTTTGCACGCTCGCCACCCGCGACCACGGGGCTTCCTCGGTGCCGATGATGTACGGGATGAACGGAACCATCCCGGCGATGGTGAACAGAATCGACGGGTCAGGGGAAATGAGGGGCACCGACGGGCGGATTTCGTGCCCATTCTTCGCGAAGTAATCAACCCAACGGCGCGCAATCTCAGCAGTACGCATGTGCAAGCTCAATCCTGTTGTCAATCGAAATCTCGACGCGCTTGACCAGCTGTCGACCGTGCGCGGTCATCGGCGGTCGGACACTGTCGCGCGACGATAATACCCGGATCAGTGATACGCGACAGGCACCTTCGTCCTCCCGGCCAGGAGGTGAAGGTGCCTGTCGCGTTCACGGACGATCAATCAGCGTGAGTAGTATTCGACGACCAGTTGGTCATCACACACGACGGGAACTTCGACGCGTTCGGGGCGGCGAACGAGGGTCGCGCGCAGACGCTCGAGCTCGACGTCGAGGTAGGACGGCACCGGCGGGAGGACGTCGCGGTGGGCGCCCTCAGCAGCGATTTCAAACGGCACCGTGGTCTGGCTCTTCGGCTTGACCTGGATGACCTGACCCGGCTTCACGCGGAACGACGGACGGTCGACGATCTTGCCATCCACCATGATGTGACGGTGAACGACCGCCTGGCGAGCCTGGGCGATGGTGCGAGCAAAACCGGAGCGCAGCACGAGAGCGTCAAGACGCATCTCGAGCAGCTCAATGAGGTTGGAACCGGTCTTACCTTCCGCACGCTTCGCTTCGTCAAAGGCGCGACGCATCTGCTTCTCGCGGATACCGTACTGGGCCCGAAGACGCTGCTTTTCCTTGAGACGGACGGCGTAGTCGGAATCCTGGCGACGACGAGCACGACCGTGCTCACCCGGACCGTAGGGGCGCTTTTCGAAGTAGCGCGCGGCTTTCGGAGTCAGCGCGATGCCAAGGGCGCGAGACAAGCGCACCTGGCGACGAGCGCGGTTAGGCATAGGAGTATTCCCTTCCTGCTTCGTGATGAATCACCCGCGTGCGGCGCACACGAGCGGGGTCACCGCTTCCAAGCTCCACTGACGCAGACGATTCTGCAACAACGTGCCGCATACTCGGTGGGATGAGACCCCAGGTACCGCCTTGCCAAAAACAAGGCAGCCCGATCAGATTAGCGCATTTTCAACAGTGCGCGCACCTTTGCCAGCCGTGTTTGGATGTGA
>JAEZVQ010000030.1 GCA_023420745.1 Actinomycetes bacterium | reverse complement strand
CATAGACGGGTTCTCCCAGCCCCATCTGCGCACAGTATTCCTGCAGCGTCGTCTTGTAGTCCATCCGCGCGCCGCGAGCGACGACATCGCGCAGAAACACACGGAGGTGGTCTTCGACAACTCGGCGCGTCGGCTCGAGACCGTAGCTGAGGAAAGTCGCGCCGATCATCGCCTCCACGGTGTCGCACAGGATCGAGTCGCGTTCGCGCCCACCGGTGAGGTTCTCGCCCTTGCCGAGCAGGATAAAGTCCCCGAGATGGATGGTTCGCGCGACCTCGGCAAGCGACTGTTGCGACACCACCGAAGCGCGCATCCGCGACAAGTCAGCTTCACTCGCCATCGGATAGGCGCGGTAGAGGTATTCGGACACGATAATCGACAGCACCGAGTCGCCGAGAAACTCGAGGCGCTCATTCGTTTCGATTCCACCGGCTTCAAACGCGAAGGAGCGGTGCGTCAGCGCGGTGATGACGAGATCGTGATCGAGGGCAATATGCCACGAGGCGAGCAGTTCGCTCAGCTCAGTGTTCTTCGCCGGCGGCGGGGTGTTTTTCCTGCTGCGCTTCGCCATCGGTTCCCCCTTCCGCCTGCGTCAAACCGGCGAGGAGCTGCGACAGGGGCGCAAGGCGCGGGTCAACCACTTCGTGCGCATGATCCTCGTCAAGATCGTCCCACCGCTGACCGCAGATTTCACACAGCCCTTCGCAGTCCGGGCGGCACAGCGGCACGAACGGCAGTTGCGTCACGATCGCGTCGGTGAGGATGCTGTGCAGCTCAATGACGTCGCAACTCAGCGTGTCGAGATCCTCGATGCTGTCTTCTCCCGCATCCCGACGCATCCGTTCGATCGCTTCGGGAGTGAAGAACATGTCGTCGCTGTCAATGGTGACGACGTCATCGATGGCTTCGAGGCAGCGCGCACACTCGCCGTGCACGGCGACGTCACCTCGGGTGCGCACTAATACGCCGTCTTCCATTGACGTCGCTTCGACGTCAATAACGAATGGTTGCCCCGCGGGCACCGCCAGTCCGGGGACGCCAACAGGTTCGTCAGCGGTGATCGCTAACTCCCATTCGCGACGTGCTCCCGCCTGGGGTGGGAGGTCGCGAATATCGATATGTGCGCGGTCGAATGACTGTTCAATCATTCCTCGCCCTTCGACGAACGCCGCTGCATTCGACGTTCGATTTCCGCGTGACCGGACTTTGCCTGCTTTGTCATGGTTGTCAGCGACGTCATCAGGTTTTCCAAGGATTCACGGCAGTAGCGGTCAGCACCATCAGCCAACGCGAGAGCACGCTCGTGCGCCTGACGCACGATCTGTTCGGCGCGTGCCTTCGCCTCAACCATCACCGTGTTTTCGTCGATCATCTCTTCAGCCTGGGCGTGCGCTTCATCGACGATGTGCTGGGCTTCTTCCTCGGCAGATCGAATGATCTTCTCCGCATCTTCACGCGAGTGTTCCTCACGCTGGTTCGCCTGTTCCACCGACTGCTGTTCAATGTCACGGGCGCGCTCTTCGGCTTCCGTGACCAACGCGTGGGCGCGCGCCGTTGCTTCGGCAACAGTTGTCCCCGCCTGCTCGTCAGCGCGTTCAATCACCGCATCGGCTTCGGCAACGACACGATCCGCGTACACGACGTCCTCAGGCAGTGCTTCACGCGCCTGCTCAATGAGGTCGAGTACCTCGGCTTTGTTGACGAGAATCGACGACGACATCGGCAGCGAGTGCGCAGCGTGAACGAGATCTTCAAGCTGAGCCAGTGCAGCGAGTACCGTCGACGGCTGATAGCTGTCATCCTCGTAATGTTCGACCGGCACCTCGTCGTGGACGAACATGTCGTCGATGTGATCGTCAGTATTGTCGTAGCTCATGTTCGGATCCTCCGTCGTTAGCACAGCTTTGAGGCGCGTTCCCTCACGGCAGCAGCGACGAGGGGTGTCACCATCGTCGATATATCACCGCCGTGGATGGCGATATCTTTTACCACTGTCGATGATACGTGGGAATATGCCGCAGATGCGGGAAGGAACACGGTGTCGACCCCCGTGAGTTCGCGATTCACCGCCGCTTGGGCGGATTCGCTGTCGAGGTCACGCGCCCCACGAACCCCTTTGACAATGACATCGACGTCGTGATCGGCGCACCAGCGTGCGACCAGCCCGTCGTCGGCAACGACGGTGACGTTGGGGCAGTGCGCCAGCGCCTGGCGGGCGAACTCAACACGCTGATCACTATCAAACCACGGTGTTTTCGCGTGATTGTGACTGACGACGACACTCACCGTGTCGACCATCGCGGACACGCGTTCAATGATGTCGAGGTGCCCGCGGGTCACCGGATCGAATGTCCCCGGAATCGCTGCGTGAGTCATCGCCTGTCCTCCTCCTGGTCGTTACCGTGACTATTGCCTGCCGCGCCCTCACCAGGATTCTCGCCCTGACCAGGGTTGTCGTCGCCGTCGACGGTGAGAAACCATACGCGAGTGTCTCGCCACGAACGTTGTGACTCGACGCGGCAGGTTCTCGGCCAGGTGGGGGTGGCAACGCGCGTCGAGGTTTCAAACACGATGAGCCCCCGCGGCTCCATCCTCTGTGCGAGTGCGGCGAGCACCGTTTCAATCTGGAGGGTGTCGATGGCGTAGGGAGGGTCAACGAAGGCGAGAGTGAAGGTATCGGTGGCAGTGGTGAGGTAGCTGGCGGCGTCACGCGCCACGACACGCGCCTGATCCTCGCAGCCGAGGGTTCGGATATTGTCCCGACACGCGATGACAGCGGCGCGAGCACGATCAACGAGGATGGCGTCGGCAGCTCCGCGCGATAGTGCTTCCAACCCCAGCGCTCCAGATCCGGCGTAGAGGTCGAGCACGTGAGCGTCGTCCACGTCCCCCCAGGATTCGAGGCGCGAAAAGATCGCCTCACGCACCCGGTCGGATGTCGGACGCGTGTTGGTGGCGGGAACCGAAAGCCGACGCCCCCGGTAGGTTCCAGCAACGATTCGTGTCACACCCCCAGCATATCGACCTCACGACCCCCAGTTGGCGTCTCGTTACTCGGCTCGGCTTCTGCCCGCGCCCGCCAGCGTGTCGCGAGGACACTATCGTTCAGGTGCGTCGCATCCAGTCGAGTTCGTCACTGTCTCGATAAATGCGTCGGGCGAGCTGCGGATGCTGGCTCAGCGTCGGATCCTCATCGACAATGGCGCGTGCCGCGTCACGTGCTCGCTGGATAATCATCGTGTCTCGCATCACGCGCAGCGCTTTCAACGAGGTGCGTTTCCCCGACTGCGCATCGCCGAGAACATCGCCTTCGCGTCGCAGCGACACGTCGATTTCCGCGAGCTCAAACCCGTCGGTCGTGCGGGCGAACGCATCGAGCCGTTCTTTCGACGCGGGAGAAATATCGTGGCGGTGCACCGCCATACATACGGCGTCAATCCCCGCTCGACGTCCCACTCGCCCGCGCAACTGATGCAGCTGGGATAGACCAAATTGCTGGGCGTCGAGAATCACCATCATCGACGCGTCGGCAACATCGACGCCAACCTCGACGACGGTCGTCGATACGAGCAGCGGGGTGTGCCCGCGATCAAAATCTTCGACGATGCGCGTTTTGTCCTCGCCACGCATCTGCCCGTGTAAAGTGGCGACCTCGATTGCATCAAATACGGGCAGCGACCGCAGCCTCTGCGCCGTGCTTTCGACCGCAGCAAGTTCCGCATCGTCACTCTCCCCCGTGTCGCTGTCAATCCGCGGAACAACGACGAAGACGCGACGACCGGCGTCAATTTCTTCGCGGGCACGCTCCCACAATCGCGACATCCACCGATGATTGGCATCGTCGATGACGAACGTCTGCACGCGCGTTCGCCCCGACGGTAGTTCCGCCATCCGTGACACGTCGAGGTCACCGAAAACTGTCATCGCAACAGTTCGCGGAATCGGGGTGGCAGTCATCATCAGTAGGTGCGGCGTGGTTTCTCCACCTTCGCGGAGCCGTTCCCGCTGTGCCACGCCGAAGCGATGCTGTTCGTCGACAACAACGAGGGCGAGACGCGACATATCCACCGTGTCGTACAGCAGGGCATGAGTGGCGACGACAATCATCGGCTCCCCAGCGAGCGCGAACGCGGCGAGTCGCCGTTTCGTCGCCTGCGCTGACGACGCGGTGAGTAGCTCGACCGGAACGTTGACACAAGCGGCGAGTGATGACGCATGCTGTTCGGCGAGAACCTGAGTGGGGGCAAGCATCGCCGCTTGATACCCGGCGTTGACGACCTCCTGCATGGCGATTGCGGCAACCACTGTTTTCCCGGCACCGACGTCGGCTTCGAGTAGACGCTGCATCGGATGGTCACGGTGGAGGTCAGTGGCGATGTCAATCAGCGCCTGGCGCTGACCGCCGGTGAGTTGAAAACTCAGGTTGGCGCGACGCACTGCCTGGTCGACATCCATCGCAATCGGAATCGCCTGCGCGCAATCCATTCGGTGGCGCCGCTGGGCGAGCGCGACCTGGAGTTCGAGTGCTTCCGCCCAACGCACGGTGCGTTTCGCTGCGGTCACATCATCGTCAGTATTTGGGCGGTGGATGAGGCGGAGTGCCTCGATGAGGGGCAGAAGTCCCTCACGTTGCCGAAGGTCATCGGGAATCGGGTCGTCGATATCATCACTGGTGATCTGGTCGAGGACAATCGCGAGGCAGCGTTCGATCATCCACGTTGGGCACGACGCGCTTGCCGGGTAAATCGGCAGTGGGCGGTAAGCGCGCTCTTTCGCGTGATCTTCGTCATCGACCTGTTCAAACTGCGGGTGTGTCAGCTGAAGCTGCCCTCGATAGCTCGTCACCTTCCCGGCAAAGAGGTGTTCGCTTCCACGGATGAGGAGCCGCTGGTGGACGCTGAGTTTTGCCGGGTGTCCAGCGAAAAATGTCGCCTCGATAGTGGCAACACCGTCGGTCAGTGTCGCACACAGTCGCACACCTCCACGACGGTTCGCCACCATGCGGATGTCGACCACGCGGGCGAGCAGCGTGACGTCGTCACCGGGGCGGATACTCGCCAGCGGTGTCAGCTTTCCCCAGTGCGCGTAGCGGCGCGGATAGTGCGTGAGTAGATCATTGACGTTTCGCAGTTCGAGGTGCCCCAATGCGCGGGCGCTGCGAGCGCCGAGTACACGCTCGAGGGAGGAGTCAATGAGGCGCGGCGCTCCGAGCCGGTCACGTCGTTCACCGGGAGGCGTCATCGGTTAACCAGCACCACATGTGGGCGCGTCCCCTCGATGGATTCCACCGCGACTTCGTCAATGCCGCGTTGAGCTAGTGCCGTGGCAACAGTGTCAACGACTGCCATCCTCCACGCCATCGGGCCGATCACTGCGGCACGCTGCAATCCGTAGCCAGCTAACTGACTGACCTTGCTGGTCAATCCCTCAGCGTCGGTCGCGGTAATGACTGCGACGCGGGCGCGAGCACGATCGGCGGCGGCACGCGCGATCTGCTCGGCAATCATCCCGCTCGCATCCCCCGCGGATGGAACATAGATGGCTGCACATTCGCGTGCTACCGTCGCCACCGCGATGTCGGAGAGAGGCTCATCAATGACAATCGGCCGCAGCGCGTCCGCTGGTGTTTCGCTGTCCTCGCCGTTTTCTCGGTCGTGAGCCGCGCCGATGAGCATCGTGCGCACGCGCGTGGCCAGAGTGTGCGCGTCTTCGTCGCCGCTGAGAATAACGCTGACACCCGCGGGTGCTCGGCGCGCAATCTGGGCAATCGTTGCCGCGTCACTGGCATCGGGCGCGAGGATGGTGTGAGCTCCAGTGGATGCTACTTCGGCGGCGAGAGCCGGGTGGCGCACGAGTGCGATGACCCGCACGGTATCGGCACGCTGCCACGACGGGCACGACAGGTAGAGCACTCCAGATTCTTCTTCGCGCACGGCAAGCTCATCTTTGCCAATGAGATCCGAGGATCGGGTATCTCGCACGAGGATTCCGTGCACCCACACCTGTGGGATCACTGCGGCAATTGCCGAAGTGTCGACGTGAAAATGCCACGACACTGCACCGAGAACGTCCTCGCCCCCAACCATCGAATACCTCACTCCGAGCGCGGCGATGGTCTGGACGTATTCACTGTGTTCATCCGCGAGGAAATCGACATCGAAATCGACCGCAAATGCCTCCCCAGCAACAGGCTCAAAGGTATGGTGGTGATTGCGTCCCGCCTGCTGCGTTCCCGACGTCGCCAGTGTCGTCACCATGTCGACAACGACGTCGACGGGATGCGTAGCCTCCTCGTAAGTTGCGTGCCATGACGCAATCGCCAACGCCACCACGCACGCACCGGGGTTGACCCACCCATCGGTGACTTCGATCAGTGCTTCTTGCGCCTCCATCGACGCCCCGCCGACGAGCATGGCGCACGACTCAATCGGGTCTGGGAAATGTCTCGCGGCATCGGCAGCCGCGTTGACCATCACCAGCAGGTCGGGGTGCGGGTGGCTCATCGTGTCTTCAATCACCTGTGGAAAACGCGTGAGAATGTGCCTGGCGTCAACCGGGCGAATCGTCGGTTTCACTGTTTCTCGTGCCATTGTCGCCACGAAGTTGGCAACAATAACGCCGACGTGCCCCATCGCCGCAGTGTGAGCATAGTGAGCGAGGACGTCGGTGACGCGTGCCGCGTGAGCGCGGCGCGATGCACTGACCGCATTCGGATACGACCCGCCGGGTTCTCCCGCTGACCGAGTGTTGAGGCGCTCGAGGATAGCGTGGAGGGTGAGTTGGGCGTTTCGCCCGGTATCGCCATCTCCCCCACCGAGCGCGTCAAGGTCGTCAAGAAGTGGGGCGAGTGAATCGATGCGTGCGCTGAACAGACACAGCCAATCGATGACGGCATGACCATCGAGAGTGTCGCGCACGACCGCCTCCTCCCCATGTTTCCCGATGTCCTCGCTCCAGCGACCGGTGCTGCAGTGATCGACACTGCGCTGCAGCCTCGTCACCCCGCACGGCATGACGGTGACACGTGCCGCCATGTGGCTCCATTTTGTCACGTTCGCAGTGCCGGCGTTTTCTTCTCACCACCGCGCTAATGTGACCGATTCGACGGGGCAAGAATCCCGGTGGAGATTGAATACCAGGCGGGTGTCGGCTACGCTGTGAGGGTTGCTTGTTTTGACTCTGCCGCGGCATCGTGGGTCAACGGATCATAGTTGACAGTGGTTGCGGTAGTGAGTACGACAGGTCCGTCGTGTCCCGTGCAGACGCAAGTCTCATGTTGATGCGCGGGAGAATGGTAAACGAAGACAACGAGAATCGGAGAAAACGACCGTGGCTGCTAAGTGCGACGTGTGTGGCAAGGGACCGGGCTTCGGTAAGAGCGTTTCGCACTCCCACGTGCGGACGAATCGCCGCTGGAACCCGAACATTCAGCGTGTGCGCGCGATTGTCGGGGGCACCCCGAAGCGTCTGAACGTGTGCACCACCTGCATCAAGTCGGATCGCTTCGAGCGCGCCATCTGAGCGGACGGCACAGTCTGATTTCAGTACTGCTTTAGCCAACGCGACTTAAACCCATGCAACGGTGAGTCGCCCCCGTCCCCGACCATTCCTTCAGCGAGGAAATCCTCGCCACGGTGGTCGGGGATCAGTGTATTTCCCAACGATTAGCGCAAGTGATCCCAACCGCCGGGGTGGAGTTCTTCGCACCCGAGCAGCACGCGCGGAGGGTCGGTAGCAGCGACGCGACCGATCACCTGCCAGTGCTCCCCCAGCGTCGTCCGCTCGTCGGCAGTGGCGATCAACGCGTGGTCTTCACCCCCGTGGAGCACCGCCGTGGTCGCAGAGATCAGCCCCGCGACGGTGCTGAGCGGGTGGAGAATCGCGACCCGCGAGGCAATCGCCTCCTCGTCGAGGACAATCGATACACCGGAAGCGCGAGCGAGACGGTGGAGATCGCTACTCAACCCGTCGGAACAGTCCATCATCGCGTGCACCCCGCACCTTGCCGCTTCAACACCAGCGTCGAGTAGGGGCTGCGGCACCCGGTAGATCGAGCGACAGCGATCGAGGAGTCTACTGGCCGACTCCCCCGAACCACCACCTGCACCGCCAGTGCCTTCTGCTATCGACGTCACCGTGTCGATACCGTTGAGGTAGCTTGACAGTCCCATCGCCGAATGGCCGAGCGTACCGGCTACGACCACGACATCGCCAGGTTGCGCCCCACTGCGAGTCACCGCCCCGTGCGGACAGTAGCCAAGCGCTGTGACGGCGATCGTGAGCTCACTTCCACCGCTGATGTCACCTCCGACGATGCCGGCACCGGTGCCGGTCAGCGCATCGGAAAAACCAGCAACGAGGTCGAGGACAGCGTCGTGTCCCATGTCGTCGGGAAGGGTGAGTGAGACTACGAAAGCACTGGCACGCCCACCTTGAGCTGCGATGTCGGCGAGATTTTGCATAGCGGCTCGCTGCCCGATCTCACGCGGTGTCGACCAGTCAAATCGAAAGTGGTGCCCTTCGACGAGGACGTCGGTGGTGACGATGACGTGACCTTCGGGAGTGGCGATCTGCGCGCAGTCATCACCAGAGCCGATGAGGGTGCGAGTTCCTGTAGGAATGATGCGTCGCATCTGCGCAATCAGGTCGTCTTCGTGGAGGTCGTCTTCGCGTCCAGTCATGCCGCCCCTTTCGCCACGGTGTTGGGCGCCACATAGGTGAGATGCCCGTGGTGAGCCATTAGTGAGCGAGGTGGCGCCGTGCGCGTGCTGTGGCGAACAAGCACAGGGTCGCCGCCGATGAGACGTTGAGGGACTCGGCATGCCCGCCCATCGGGATTGACACCATGTAGTCGATCCCTGTGGTGGCGAGGTCAGAAAAACCGTGAGCCTCGTTGCCAAACACCCACGCGATTGGGCTGGCGAGATCGAGCGGCTCCGTACCGTCCTCGCAGGCGAACAGATCGATGGCACCGTGTCCGTCGGCAGCAACGATATTCATCCGCCGTGCTCGCGCCCATTCGACGACCTCGTCAAATCCGACACCGGTGATCGTCGGGAGGTGGAAAACCGACCCCGCCGACGAGCGCACGACTTTCGGCGAGGTCGGGTCAACAGATCCCGAGCACACAATTACCGCGTCTGCTCCGGCAGCGTCAGCTGCTCGAATCATGGTGCCGGCATTGCCGGGATCTTGGGTTTGCGCGAGTACGCACACAAATGACCAGTCCACGCGCGGCAAACCGTCGGTGGTAAACGCCCGGGTGACTGCAATGATGCCTTGCGCATCCGGTGACATCGCGGTTGCAACTTCGTCGCTGACGCGGTGAACCCATCGTGTTGCCCGGCTGGCAGCGTCGACGAGGTCGCTGTGACGTTCCCACGCGGAATCGGAAATGTAGACGTCAATGAGGTCGTTTCCGCAAAACTTCACCGCTTCGCGAACAGCTTGAGGACCTTCGACAAGAATGCGACTGTGGCGCCGACGTGCACGACGCCCGGCGAGCTGAGCGACCTCCTTGACCCTGTCGGATCGGGGGTTAGTCAGCGTCGCCGGGCGTTCGTGGCGTGGCTGAGAGTCAGCCACTGTCATGTCAGTTCTGCGCCGCGTTGACGTCTGCCGGCAATGCTGCGCGAGCAGTGTCGACGAGGGCGGCGAAAGCTGCCGGCTCGTTGACGGCGAGTTCGGCGAGGAGTCGACGATCGACTTCGACGCCGGCAAGGGCGAGACCCTGCATGAAGCGGTTGTAGGTCATGCCGTTCGCGCGCGCCCCAGCGTTGATGCGCTGGATCCACAGGCGGCGGAAGTTGCGCTTGCGGGTACGGCGGTCACGGTAGGAGTAGACCATTGAGTGGGTGACTTGTTCCTTCGCCTTACGGTAGAGGCGGGAACGCTGACCGCGGTAGCCCGAGGCGCGTTCGAGGACGACGCGACGCTTCTTACGGGCATTCACTGAACGCTTGACACGTGCCATTACTGTCTCCTGTCTTGAGTATTACCGGGTCACATGCCCAGCAGACGACGAACGTTCTTCTGGTCAACGCCGGCAACCATCTGGTCGCGAGACAGGCGGCGTGTCCGGCGGGAGGACTTGTGTTCGAGCAGGTGGCGCTTGTTCGTACGCTCACGCATGAGCTTGCCGCTCCCCGTCACACGGAAACGCTTCTTGGCACCGGAGTGTGTCTTGTTCTTCGGCATTTTCTCTCTCGTTCTTCTCTGTTTTCCGCCCCCTCATTCGAGGGTGCGTTCACTGGGCTTTCGAACGCTGATCTTTCGCGCTGCGCTCGGCTTGTCGTTCACGCCGGGCAGCCCGTTCAGCTTCGCGCTTCTTGCGCTGCTCGTTCTTCGCATCCGACTTCTTACGAACCGGGGCGAGCACCATCGTCATGTTGCGACCATCTTGACGGGGCTTCGACTCGACGGTGCCGAGCTCCACCACATCATCAGCGAGACGCTGCAGCAGACGGATTCCCATCTCGGGTCGCGACTGCTCACGCCCGCGGAACATAATCATGACTTTGACTTTGTCGCCACCGGAAAGAAAGCGCTCAACGTGCCCTTTCTTCGTCGCATAGTCGTGGTCGTCGATCTTGAGACGGAATCGAATTTCCTTCAAGACCGTATTCGCCTGGTTGCGACGCGCGTCGCGAGCCTTCTGCGCTGCCTCGTACTTGTATTTGCCGTAGTCCATCAGCTTAGCCACTGGCGGACGCGCACCGGGGGCAACCTCAACGAGGTCGAGCCCGGCTTCGTCGGCGAGACGCAGTGCGTCTTCAACGCGCACCACACCGACCTGTTCACCTTCCGGCCCGACGAGACGCACCTCGGGGACTCGGATTCGCTCGTTGACGCGAGGCTCGTTGATGAGCCGCTCCTCTCACTCGTTCGACCGGTGATACGAAGAAAGCCTCCGCATCACGCGCGGAGGCACCCCACCGGTGGCGTACGGACGCATCATGCGACCGTCATCGCCAGTGAGAACCCGGCTCCGTCTTGGCGACCCGTTGGACGGGGCGGAACCCAGGTGGGAGTTGTCTCCGCTTCGTTGATGGTCACGCGTCGAAACGCGGACTCATGCGATGATTGTGCTCAATGACCGCATCACCGCTCGGCGCGGAACCCGGTCATTAGCCTCGTCCATGTTACCACGTACGAGGATGGTTGTCCCTCGCCACGGTGTGAAGCGCGGCACGCGGTCACCGGCGCTGACTTGGTCGGGTGAACTACGCCAGCTGAGCGAGAACAGGGCGAATTTCGACGCGTTCGCACGCGGCAAGTAGGCGCGGATGGGTTGCGATCACGGCAACGGCTGCGTCAATGGCTGGACGTTCGGCTCGCGATCTCACGCCGATTGTCACCACTTGGGTCGGTTCGGGCGACGCGCTGAGCGACACGTATGCCACCGTTTTCGGATCGACTGCGCGCGAGAGTTCCTCACGCAATTCGCGATCTTCCCACGGCGCAACCCACTGATCAGCCACGCTGAGCGCGACCACGGCAGGCCTGGGCAGACGCACTCCCCCGTCGTCAGCAAGGTCGACCACGATCCGCCCCTCGGTTTCGGCGAGGGCAAGCATCGCATGGCGCCGCGCTGGCACGGGCACCGGACGCGCTCTCGGATCCCAACGGTGCAGCGCTGCGACACTGGTAAACGCCAGTGTCGCTTCCTCTCCGCCGACAATGGCGTGACGGGATTGCGGAGTGCATTCTTCGGCGCCTTCAATCAACGCCGGGACGATCACTCGCTCGTGGGCGAGTGCGGCAACGAGGGCGGTGAGGCGCCTCACCGGATCTGTATATTCGAGAGCTTTCCTGGTTTTTTCCAGGATCTCACCGCGATCCGCGGCGTCGACCCTCCGGCTGAGGCGTCGCTGAAGATCGGCGTGCGAATGCCCCTGCGATACCCCTCGGTTACGCTCGCCCATCAGCCACCGCCACCGCGTCAGCGAGGGAAAATGCCCCAGAATACAGTGCTTTACCGACAATGGCCCCCTCGACACCGTGAGGGACAAGGCGGCGCAGTGCAGCGAGATCATCGAGGGTGGAGATTCCACCGGAGGCGACCACCGCCGCGCTCGTCGCCTGACAGACGTCCTCAAGCAGGGTGAGATTCGGACCGCTCATCATCCCGTCACGCGACACGTCGGTCACGACGTAGCGCGAACATCCTGCGTCATTGAGGCGGCGAATCGTGTCGAAGAGGTTACCGGCGTCGTGCGTCCACCCGCGCGTGGCAAGGGTGTGCCCGCGCACGTCCAGCCCCACCGCAATACGATCCCCGTATTCGTCAATCACGCGAGCTGTCCACTCGGGGTGTTCCAATGCCGCGGTTCCGAGGTTGACGCGCGCAGCACCCGCTTCGAGAGCACGCGTCAGCGACTCGTCGTCGCGGATTCCTCCCGACATTTCAATGTGTAGCGGCGAGGTCGAGGCAATGTCGGTGAGCAGCTGGTGGTTCGATCCGCGTCCGAAAGCCGCGTCGAGGTCGACGAGGTGAATCCACTGGGCTCCCGCTTCAGCAAACTGCGCAGCGATGTCGCGTGGATCCCCGTACACGGTTTCGCTGCCGGCTTCACCCTGGGTTAGGCGTACCGCGTGACCATCAACGACGTCGATCGCTGGCAGGAGTACCAGCTGCTGCGCGTTCGACCGATCTGCGTCGCACGCGTCGTGAGAATCCTGTGAGCAAGTCATCGTCGTGTGGGTTCCTTTCGCGGCAGTGACGTCATCGACAGTAACGGCGTGGTGGACAGGAGTCGTTCCCGCCACCTCGATCACAGCATCCCCAGCCAGTTGCGCAACAGGTGCTGCCCGGCGTGTGAGGATTTTTCCGGATGGAACTGGGTAGCACACAAGGCACCATTGTCGACGGCAGCAATGAAATCACTCCCGTGATGAGCCCACGACACGCGGGGCGGTGTCAAGGGCGATCCCATGTGAGCAAATGGGTCAACGGTGACCGCATAGGAGTGGACGAAGTAGAAATACTCACCATCGAGCCCGCGCATGAGTGTCGAATCAGGATGTGCTCGCACCGGACTCCACCCCATATGCGGCACCACCTCGGCGTCGAGGCGGCGAACCTCACCGTCCCACTGACCGAGCCCCTCACCGCCGCCGTGCTCGGTGGATCGAGCGAACATCACCTGAAGACCGACACAGATGCCAAGGACGGGGCGACTCGCGGCCAGACGCCGATCAATCAACCGGGGGGCGTCAACGGCTCGCAGAAGGTTCATCACCGCGGGAAACGCACCGACGCCGGGAACGACCAACCCGTGCGCCTCGTAGACGTCGCGCGGGTCACTGCTCAGCGTCACTTCTGCACCGGCTGCAGTGAGAGCACGCACCGCTGAGTGCACGTTGCCCGACCCGTAGTCGAGGACGACGACGCGGCGTGTCATGGGGATCTCCTCTCAAAGCAGCGTGTGCCGTGGTTGATCAGCAACCGGTCAGTGACGCGGTCCAAACGGGCGACCAAAGCCGCGTTTGAACGGCTGTGGGCGTTGACGCGGATGGACGGCATCGGGATAGTCTGCTGCCACGGTGTGACCCAGCAGCAACTCCTCGGCACGTGAATCAATCGACGAAATCAGCAGTCCCGCCGGAATCGTCTCCTCAGGTTCACCATTGACGTAGCGTCGTGCAACAACCGAGCCTTGGATTTCATGGGTGTCGTTGCAGATTTTTGATGCTACCGCGACGGCACCGAAACGCGTGAGGCGAGACAACACCCGCGCGTAAGCGTCGCATTCCTCAGGAATTGGTCGCTCATCGCCGAGGAGCTCGTCAAATCCTGATTCTTCGCAGTCGTCGAGCGGCAACCACAGTGCAACCTGTCCGCTCATCGGGACGACCCACCGTTCGATGGTGTACAGACCGAGCATCGAGCACAGTGCGCTAGCGGAAGCGATCGGACACAGCACGAGACCGACACCGGTGACGGCACTCGGCGGCGCTGTCACCTCGTCGCCGCCCATATCTGCCATACCTCCGGCAGAAACGGTCTGTGAGGGATCGCGCACAGCGTCGTGATCGGCATCCACGGCATTGCTGGCGTCGCGATGAATATCGCTGTCGATGTCACCGTGGAGCCCGGCGATAATCTTGTCGAACTCGTCGTCAATCGTGCTCACTGTGCCTGCCTTGTGGTCACTGTCCTCATACGCACCTCGCGCATCGATATCGTGGCGGTGATTGCCGTCTCACGTGCGGTGGCACACGAGGTGTCACTGACACGCTATCGCACCTCCACATGAGATGACGCTAGAGGGATCCTTTTGTCGACGGCACGCCCTGCACTCGATCATCCCACGCAATAGCCTCACGCAGTGCGAGCGCAAGGGCTTTGAACTGCGCTTCGACGATGTGGTGGGGATCTCTCCCGCTGACAAGGCGCACGTGGAGACAGATTCCCGCGTGGAACGCCAGTGATTCGAAGACATGGCGGGTCAGCGCGCCGGTGAAGTGACCGCCAATGAGGTGGTGGATCTGTGCTTCGCTTTCCCCTTCATGGACGACGTAAGGGCGCCCGGCAATATCGACGACCGCCCATGCGAGGGCTTCGTCAAGGGGTGCCGCAGCGTTGCCGAAACGGTGGATTCCACGCTTATCACCGAGCGCTTCACGCAGCGCTTGTCCGATACAGATCGCGGTATCTTCAACCGTGTGATGGACGTCGATGTGGGTGTCGCCCTCGGCGCGAATCCGCATATCGATGAGCGAGTGTTTCGCCAGCGCGGTGAGCATGTGATCGTAGAACGGCACTCCGGTGGAAATGTCGGCATGACCACTCCCATCGAGGGTGATGTCGACGTCAATCGTCGATTCTGATGTTTCACGCGTCACACGGGCGCGACGCGGGCGCAATGCCTCCATCAATAACCTCCTTCAGTGCCTGGCGGAAACGGCGATCCTCGTTCTCGGTTCCGATGCTGACACGCAGGTAGCCTGGCGGGCCGACGACGCGGATCAGTACTCCGCGTGCGAGCAGCGCGTCGAATACCTCCTTCGCGTCGGGGAAACGACCGAAGAGAACGAAGTTCGCGTCAGAGTCGCACGCGTCACAACCGATCGCGCGTAACCATCCTATGAGGTCATCTCGTCGCGCACGAAGGTCACGGATCTGGTCGCTCAGCGCATCGGCGTGGGACAGAGCAGCACGCGCCGCAGCCTGTGTCAGTGCCGACAGGTGGTAGGGCAGTCGCACCCGCATCACCGCGTCGATCACCTCGGGATGCGCCACCATATAGCCCAACCGCAGCCCCGCCATGGCAAATGCTTTCGACATTGTCCGCGTCACCACCAGGTTCGAATGGCGGTCGAGCAGTGTCAGCGCCGAGGGGACATCATCGCGGCGAAATTCGGCATACGCTTCATCAACGACGATTATCGTCGCGGCATTGGCACGGTCGCGCGGCCCGGTCGTTGCGGCCACACGACACAGGGAGTCAATGTCGTCGAGGTCGAGCGCGGTTCCGGTCGGATTGTTGGGTGAAGCGAGGAACAGGATGCTTGGACACTCACGTTCAAGCATCGCTCGACACGCCGCCACGTCAACGCTGTGGTCGTGGCGACGCGCCACGCACACCCATCCGGTATTGGTATCGCGCGCATATTCGGGGTACATCGAATAGGTCGGCGTACACGATGCGGCTACTCGCCCCGGACCACCGAAGGCTTGGAGCAGCTGGGTCATCACCTCATTTGACCCATTCGCCGCCCACACCCGCTCACCATCGACGACCACACCGGATTCTGTGGCGAGGTAGCTGGCGAGGTCGTGACGCAGCGCGATCGCGTCACGGTCGGCATACCGGTTGAGCCGGTGCGCCACGTCGGCGACTGCCGCCGCGATGTCACGTTGAAGCTCAGGGCTGGGAGGATAGGGGTTTTCGTTGACGTTGAGTCGCACTTCGACTTCGCACTGCGGTGCCCCGTAGGGTTCAACACCGTCGAGGTCGAGGCGAAGTGGCACCACTGGGACGCTCACCGGGTACGCTCCTCAGCGGCGCACTCGTCGGCGTTGGCGTCGATACGCCCGCGTGACAAGCGGTCGATAATCATCGCGATTGCTCCGTCGCCGGTGACATTCGTCGCCGTGCCGAAGGAGTCGAGGGCGATGTAGGAGGCGAACATCAGCGCGACTTGGGATTCGTCGAAACCGAGCATGGTCGACAGCAACCCCGCTGCCGCGGCGATAGCACCACCGGGCACGCCCGGGGCGGCAATCATCATGATTCCGAGCATGAGGACAAACGGCAGGTAGCTGGGGAAATCGGTGGGCTGCCCGGCGAGAACCATAATCGCGAGGGAAAAACCGACGATTTTAATGGTTGAACCGGCGAGGTGGATTGTCGCGCACAGCGGAATGGTGAATGAAGCGACTGAGCTCGATACTCCGTTGCGCTGCGCGCACCGGAGGGTGACGGGGATTGTCGCCGCCGAGGAGGAGGTGCCCAGTGCAGTGAGGTAAGCGTCTTTCATCCCCCACAAGGCTGTCAGGGGGTTGCGTCGCGCCACCGCGCCCGCCACGGTGTATTGAATCAGCAGGTAGAGGATAGTGAGACTAAACGTCATCACCACGACGACGAAGAACGCCACGATAATGCGGGTTGTTTGACCGCTCATGGCGAGGTTGAGGAAGATGCCGAAGATGTGGATCGGCAGGAGCGGAATGAGGATGCGCTCAACCATCGCGACGATGACGACGCGGAATTCTTGGAAGGCACGTTTAACGACGTTCCCACGCACGAGGGAAAGCCCCAGTCCGAGAATGAAGGCAAGTACCAGCGCGGTCATCACACCCATCAGCGGTTCGAGGACGATTTCCACACCGTCACCGCTGGCCGAGTTTGTCACCGAAAAGTAGGGGATGAGTTGGCTGGCGATGGGAGAATCTTCGGGTGCGTCGAGGACGCGGTTGGTCAGCGTCGCGGGGTACATGACCTGCGCTACACCCCATGTTCCGATCCCGGCAATGACGGTTGACAGGTAGGCGATCAGGGCCGTCGAGGCGATCCATTTCCCGGCACCGCGACCTAGCTCAGCGATAGCCGGGGTGACCAACCCGATAATGATCAGCGGGATGACGAAGCCGAGGAAAGCACCGAAAATCGAGTTGAAGGTGAAGAATACCCGGGCAAGTGGCACCGGCATGATCGGCGCCAGCGCAACCGCGATGATAATGGCGAGGATAATCCATGCGAATAGTGGCACCCGGCGGACAAATGACCGGCGTGGCGCGGGGTGTGTCGAAGTCGCGTCGCTCGCGGTGTGGACAGCCTGAGGCGTGTCGGCAGCGTCGGTCTTGTGAACAGTCATCGGCGTTCCTTTCCGTCGGTGGCGTCCTCGCAGCGAGCGGCTCGATAACCGCTCGCGTCGGTTCCTCGTTCCCGCACAGCGTGGGAGTGTGCGGGCAGCATCTCCGTGGTGGCGAGGTGGTGGAGGTCGTTAGTGACGGCCGCGAGCGCGGTCGCGTCAAAATGCACCTCCTGGATGCTTCGGATG
>JAEZVQ010000018.1 GCA_023420745.1 Actinomycetes bacterium | reverse complement strand
TGAAGCGACGACCTGGACACGACACCCGTCGTGGACCGACCAGCGCTACCACTACGCGACCATGGTGTGCGACCGATTCCCCGATCGTGAGCCAGAAATCCGGCACATGATGACTATCATCGACCGGCTGCTTCGCGACGATCTCCCCATCGTTGCCACCCATGGGGACTTCTTTGAAGGCAACATCATCGTTAACGACCGCGAGGACTCGCCCCCGCGAGTCAGCGCCGTCCTCGACCTCGACCATGTCGGTCCCGGTGTGCGAGCCGACGACTATGCCTGCCTGCTGGCGCACGCGTCGGTCCTGCCGTTTCTCACCCCGCGTCGATGGGTGAGCGTTGACCCGGCGGAGCCGTGGCGCTCACGCCTCGACCAGTTCCTCCCCGGTCGGCGATGCCCGGCCTATCGCGAATCAGAAACCGTGGTGGAAGCGTGGCGACTGACCTGTGAACAGCTCACCGACCCGGCTGACCTCTACGCACGTGCCGCATGCGTGACCCTGTCGCTCGCGGCCGCAACCTCGCTCACCGACGGCGACGATGAAGCGAGGGCGAGGCTTGCCCGCTCACTGTGGTGGGTTGACCTCGCCCTCGACTACCGTTCGTGATCGATGCTCTACTGAGCCGTCGCGATGAGCTCGCGCACGCGGTTGAGCCCCTCGACGAGATCGTCGTCGCCGAGGGAGTAGGACAGTCGGAGGAATCCCGACGGACCAAATGCCTCGCCCGGCACGAGCGCGACGTGAACCTCGTTGAGGATAATCTCGGCGAGGTCAGCGGAACTGGCGACCGTACGACCGGCAATCGATCGACCGATGAGGGACTCGACACTCGGGTAGCAGTAGAAGGCACCTTTCGGGATGGGGACAGTGAAGCCGTCGATGTCGCTGAGCATTGACACCATCGTGCGGCGGCGGCGATCAAAAGCCTGGCGCATCGCCTCCACAGCGGTGAGGTCACCCGCCACTGCCGCGAGTGCCGCGCGCTGCGCGATATTGCACACATTGGAGGTGAGGTGCGATTGGAAGTTTGCCGCCACGTCAATTGCGCGGCGCGGTCCAATCATCCACCCCACACGCCACCCGGTCATCGCATAGGTCTTCGCCACACCGTTCATCACGATCGTTTGCTCAGCGAGTTCAGGCACCACCGAGACGATATGAGCCGGCTCAGCATCGTCGTAGAGCAGGTGCTCGTAGATTTCGTCCGTTAGCACCCAGATCCCGTGTTCGAGCGCCCACTGACCGATAGCGCGGATCTCGTCACGGGTGTAGACCGCGCCCGTGGGATTCGACGGTGAGCAAAACAGCAGCGCTTTGGTGCGATCGGTTCGCGCCTGCTCCAGTTGTTCGACACTGACCTTGTATTCCTGGTCGGCGCCGGCAAAAACCGTCACCGCACGCCCACCGGCAAGCGCAATCGCCTCCGGGTAGGTCGTCCAGTAGGGGGTGGGGAGGAGCACTTCGTCGCCGTCGTCAACGACAGCGGCAAAGGCTTGGAATACCGCCTGTTTTCCACCATTCGTCACGATGATATTGTCGGGATCCACCTCGTAGCCCGAGTCGCGCAGGGTCTTACGGGCAATCGCTTCGCGCAGCACCGGCAGCCCCTTATTTGCGGTGTACTTGTGCATCGCCGGGTCGCGCACCGCGTCGAGCGCGGCTTCGACGATGTAGTCGGGAGTGGGGAAATCCGGTTCTCCCGCCCCGAAACCGATGACAGGCAGCCCCTGGGCTTTGAGTTCACGCGCCCGATTTGACACGGCAAGAGTGGCAGACGGGGCGATGGATGACAGTCGGCGAGACAGCGGCAGGGAATGTGATGGAGTGCTCATAATATCGATTGTGACATGAGGAACGCGACGGCGCAGGGATATCTCAATGACGAGATATCTGAGCGTGAAGGGACGCTTAGTTGAACTTGTTGCCCGGCGTGGACTACACTCGACGTCGCATCGTTTTACCGTGCCGTTGATCGGTAGGGAAGCGAGGCGAAGGGCAGTGGCGCAATTGGTAGCGCACCGGTCTCCAAAACCGGCGGTTGTGGGTTCGAGTCCCGCCTGCCCTGCCACCCTGAGACAACAACATCAGTGACAGTCTGCGACTGACGCGCAACATTGGGAGGAACACGTGACCGAGGCGAACACCTCAGCGACACCCGGTCGCAAAGCCGACGGGAAGAAGCTTGGCTTCTTCGCCGGCATCATCTTGTTCTTCCGGCAGGTTCTCGACGAACTGAAGAAGGTGCGCTGGCCCAACCGCAGCGAGTGGTGGACATTCTTCCTTGTTGTTCTCGTTTTTGTTGCCGTCATCATGGCGTACACGGGGCTGCTTGACGTGATCTTCGGTGAGCTGTCAGCCTGGATCTTCGGCTAAGTTCACGCACCACCTGACAGTGCGCACCGAGTACGCTATACTCGGCATTGATTTGACACACCCGGTCTGAGACTAGGGTGTGTTACTTTTTGTCACCGCTTTTTCCTCACCGCGCCACACTGATGGCGAGATTGAGGATTCGAGCGTCCTGAATCACCACGACATCGAAAGGGAATGGGCACGAGATGGATTACGAAACCACCGACGACGTTCTCGACACCGCCGAAAATGTCGGTATGAGCGCGAACAGTGCGGATGACACCGCCGCGGCGGATGCGGCTGCGACGGAGACGGTGGAGGAGCCGACCCCCGTCGACCCGTTTGAAGCGAAGCGCGCCGAACTCGCGTCCCTGCCCGGTGACTGGTACGTCATTCACGCGTACTCCGGTCACGAGCGTCGCGTCAAGACGAACCTCGAGCAACGTCGCCAGACCCAGAATATGGAGGACTACATCTACCAGGTGGAAGTCCCGATGGAGTCGGTGACCGAACTGTCCGCGTCGGGGAAGAAAAAGAAAGCCGACCGCGTGCGGATTCCCGGCTACGTGCTCGTGCGAATGGAAATGACGGAAATGTCGTGGCGAACCGTCAAGGAAACCCCGGCGGTGACCGGTTTTGTCGGTGACGCGCGCGACCCGATGCCGCTGACTCTCGCCGAGGTTGAGAACATGCTGATGCCGATGTGGCAGGCTGAGCTCGACCGCGAGAACCTCACGCCCGAGGTCGTCACCGCTCCCGCCGTCACCTTCGAGGTCGGCGAATCCGTCACCGTCACCGACGGTCCGTTCGAGAACATGCCGGCGACTATCTCCGGCGTCGACAACGTCCAGCGCAAGCTCACACTGTCGATCATGATCTTTGAACGCGAAACTCCGATCGAACTCACCTTCGACCAGGTCGAAAAGATCTGAAGGTGAGCTCGCTCACGCCGTGTGGAATTCCGTGCGGCGCGGGCGCTATCATAGGCGATCGTGCGCGAAATCTCGCGCGTCCCACAGTGGTGGGTGCGGGGACTGAGTGCACGCTCGCGCCGTGTTGACACAACAGTTGACACGGACCTACTCAATGAACTGAAGGACCCGAATACACATGGCACCGAAGAAAAAGGTTGTCGGTCTGATTAAGCTCCAGATCCAGGCCGGCGCTGCTAACCCGGCCCCGCCGGTTGGTCCCGCACTGGGCCAGCACGGGGTCAACATCATGGAGTTCTGCAAGGCGTACAACGCGGCTACCGAGTCGCAGCGCGGCAACATCATCCCCGTCGAGATCACCGTCTACGAAGACCGTTCGTTCACCTTCGTGACGAAGACCCCGCCGGCTGCGGAAATGATTAAGAAGGCCGCGGGCGTGCCCAAGGGCTCGTCGACACCGCACACCGCGAAGGTTGGCTCGCTGACTTCCGATCAGCTGCGCGAAATCGCTGAAGCGAAGAAGGAAGATCTCAACGCTAACGACGTCGAAGCCGCGATGAAGATTATCGCCGGTACCGCGCGTTCCATGGGGATCACCGTCAACGACTGACCCCCCAATCGGTGAGGCGCCATACGCGTCACACCAGTGGCAGGATCGAGCGCGATCCAACGACCACAACTGCTCACAGCATTCACACTCGCGAAAGGGAAAAGCAGATGCCTAAGCGCTCTAAGAACTACCGCGCGGCAGCGGAGAAGATCCACGCCGGCGAAATCTACGCGCCGCTCCAGGCGATTCGACTGGCGAAGGAAACCTCCACCGTCAAGTTCGATGCGACCGTCGAGGTCGTGTTCCGACTCTCCGTTGATCCGCGCAAGGCGGATCAGATGGTGCGTGGCACCGTCACCCTCCCTCACGGCACCGGTAAGACCGCTCGGGTCCTGGTCTTCGCCGTGGGTGAGCGCGCGCAGCAGGCGATCGACGCCGGTGCGGACGAGGTCGGTGGCGACGAACTGATCGAAAAGGTTGCCGCGGGCTACACCGACTTCGATGTCGCCGTGGCGACCCCCGACCTGATGGGCAAGGTCGGTCGTCTCGGTCGCGTCCTCGGTCCGCGCGGCTTGATGCCGAACCCGAAGACCGGCACCGTCACCATGGACGTCGCCAAGGCAGTCAAGGAAATCAAGGGCGGTCGTATCGAGTTCCGCGTCGACAAGCACGCGAACCTCGCCTTCATTATCGGCAAGACCTCCTTCACCGATATTCAGCTGGTGGAAAACTACGCTGCGGTGCTCGACGAGATCCTCCGTCTCAAGCCGGCATCGTCAAAGGGTCGCTACATCCGCAAGGCGACCGTGACGACCACGATGGGCCCGGGCATTCCGCTCGACGCCACCAAGACGCGCAACCTCACTTCAGAAGACGCGTCCTGAGTCTCAGACTCCGTTCCTCGAGGGGGTGCACCTGCGGGTGTACCCCCTCGAGGTTTTTCCATATCAGTTGTTCTCGTGATCGGTGAACGTCAGATCTCCGAGGATTTTGCCACGTCGAGCCACCAGTCGAGGGCGCGGGGAAGCTGGTCGTTCCACAGCATCCAGGTGTGCGCCGCATCGGGCACAGTCGAGTGGGTGAGCGCAATCGACGTCGCCTTTGCTGCCTTGACGAAAGCATGATGCTGACCGATGAGACGATCATCCTCGCC
>JAEZVQ010000110.1 GCA_023420745.1 Actinomycetes bacterium | reverse complement strand
ACCGTGGAGATCGTTGTCGTCGTTGTATCCGGAAATGCCAGCGATGAGCGTGGTCACCGGTTCGTCGGTGCCGAGGTCGGGCAGGACGAGCCACAGCGCGCGCAACATGTCGTCGCGCGTGCCGACGGGGAGCAGCACCGAGGCATTGTTGGCGTCGTCTTTTCCGACGAAACCAGCCTGGGCGATTTCGACCTTGTACCAGTCGAAGAAGCGCCAGAAGAACGGTTGGGAGATCCGCACGCCGTGAATGCGCTGCGGGGCGATGGTCTGGGCGCGAGTTGACATCAGGCCGGCTCGCACGCGGATTCCTTCACGGGTAATAGCCGCGCAGAAGTCGAAGTTTGTGCTGAAACGCGACCACAGTGCGCCGAACAGTGAGACACCGGTGATGACCAGCGGGATGAACGACACGATGGCTGACGGGTAGATGACAACGAGAACCACGGTGCCGACGAGGAAGACCAGAGCGACCACTGCGGCGACGATCATCCCTATGTTGACCACGAGGGACGCGGCAAGACGCCCGGTCGGCACACGCAACACGGGGATGTCATGCTCGCTGGCGATGACCGTGCCACGTCCCGCTTCCGCACGGGGAGCGCCACCATCCACTCCCGTCGAAGTGACCGCTCCCGAGTGGATCTGTGCGACCGTGTGACGACCGGGTTCCGCACTGTCAGCCTCGCGACTGTCGCGTTTTTCACACATCAGCCCGTAAACCTCGGCACGCACGCGTTCGAGCTCGGTGAGAGGAAGATAGCCGAAGGTCAGTGACGAGTCGCTCCCGCCTGCGACCTCAATATCTATCGATCCCAGGCCGACGAGGCGCCCGAGCAGCGGCTGAGAGATGCTCACCCCTTGGATTCGGCTGAGGCGCGCGTGGCGCTGTTTGCGGCTGAGTATTCCTTCGCGGTAGTACACCGCTTCGGGGGTGATGGCGTAGGTCATGTGTCGCCAGGCCAGCCACGAGTACGCGGCGACGACGAGGATAATGACGACAAAACCGATGATGATCCACCCGGCTTTGGCGATGAATTCATCCCAGGTGATGCCAGAAATCCACGGGAGGGCGTGGTAGAGATCGCTCAATGTGTCCCAGTTGCGGATGGAAAAGATACCGATGATGGCAACGAAGAAGCTCCAGGTTTTAGCCAGTGGAGTGATGGGGTGGAGGCGGCGCCAGGTGGCGTTCGCCGCACCGGTTTCGACTGCGCGCACGCGTTTCGTGTCGTTTCGAGGTGAAGTCACGGTCACAGTCCTTCCACGGTGGCGTCAATGCGGGAGCGCAACTCGTCGCGCACTCTCAGCGCTTCAGCGTCACTGAGCCCGACGACGGTGCCCTTCGTTTCCGTTGACGCAGTGTCGAGTGTCACGGATGCGATACCGAAGAGACGCTGGGTGAGGCTCGCCGACACGGCAATGCTTTGCATCCTGCTGTAGGGGATAACCTCGACGGATTGGAGGAGGCGACCGCGTTGAACGAGGAGCTCATCCTCGGTCAGCGCATAGCGGATGGCGGTAATGCGGCGAACCGTGATCCAGGCCAGCCAGATGTGGAAGACGAGCACCACCGCTGCGACTACCCACCACATGGTCGCGTTCGCCATCTGCGCAGCAACAGCACACATCACGGTGAATATCAGCGTGGAGATGAGGATGCGTGCTAGTCGCATGGCAATGAGCGGAAAACCGATCTTCAGCCATTCGATCCCCTCGGGCAGGGTGAGCAGATCTCTCGGGGTTCCGGTGGAGTCCATGGTGTCGATGCTACGTCATCGGCGTTCCCTCAACGACTGTGGTGGCCCCACTGTGGTGTCGAGAATGCACCCATCCCACATTCATGAGATACTCACCATACATCCACTCTACATTCAGATAACTTTCAGATTCAGAATATATATAGGTGAGATGGACGCATTTTTCACTGATCTTCCAGCGAAAACTCATGAAGCGCGGCTCCTCGTCGTCGATGACGAGCCCAACATCCGCGACCTCCTCGCATCATCGTTGCGTTTCGCGGGTTTCGATGTCATCACCGCGGCAGACGGTGCGTCAGCGTACACGCTGGCAACGACTGAGCACCCCGACCTCATCGTCCTCGACGTCATGCTCCCGGATATGGACGGGTTCCAGGTCACGCGACGCCTGCGCGAAGCGGGTGCGCGGGTGCCTGTTCTCCTCCTCACCGCACGCGATGATATGCGCGACAAGATTCACGGGCTCACCGTCGGCGGCGACGACTACGTCACCAAGCCCTTCGGTCTCGAAGAAGTAGTGGCGCGAATCCGCGCGATTTTGCGGCGCACCGCAGGTGGTAACTACGACACCGGCACACTCGTTGTCTCCGACCTCGTGCTCAACGAAGATGCCCACGAAGTGCACCGCGCTGACCAGCAGATTGACCTGTCCCCCACCGAGTTCAAACTCCTTCGCTACCTGATGATTAACGAGGGGCGCGTGGTGTCGAAGATGCAAATCCTCGACCACGTGTGGGAGTACGACTGGCACGGGGCGGCGGCAATTGTCGAATCCTATATTTCGTACCTGCGTCGCAAGCTCGCAGTGCCGGGTAACTCCGGGGAAATGATCCACACCAAACGCGGGGTGGGGTACATGCTGCGCGCACCAGAACCGCACTGACATCACTGACGAGGATCGTGTGAGATGACGACCGAGCGAGTTTCCTCCTCCGATAGCCAGCCTCGACGTAGCAGATGGTCGATCCCCTGGCGCGCCATGCCGCTGAGTGCTCGCCTCGTCATCATCTTCACAACATTACGTATCGTCGCATTCCTCGTTGCCGGCACCGCGATGCTCGCAATTTTGCAATCGCATCTCGTCAATCAGGTTGATGCGGAACTTGAGGATTCTGCGCGGACCATTGCCACCCAGCCCCCGCAGTCATTGATAGATTCGCAGGCACCCAATGTCCCATCCAGCCACTTCATTCGCTTCACACTCGTGTCGGGAGAGTCGAATGAACTGCTGACCGCATCGACATCGGCACGTTACGGTCGGCCGATGATCGACGAACTCATTGAGCCTGGTGCACAGGTTCCTGAGGAGATGACTCACCCCATCAACGTTCCCTCAACAAAAACCGGTTCACGGTGGCGTGCGGTGGTGATGCCTGTAGTAGCCGACGGCAAACCATACGGGACAGTCACTGTGGCGCTTCCACTGGCGTCGACCTTAGATACAACGAAGGCGATTGCGAAATATCTCGGATTGCTGATGTTGGTCTTCGTCATCGTCGGGGCAACCACATCACGATGGTTGGTTGCGCACATGCTTCGCCCCCTCAGCCGCATCGAAGTCGTTGCGTCTAAAATCGCTGAAGGTGACCTCACTCAGCGTATCGATCCTGAGCCGCCCACCACCGAAGTCGGGTCGCTGACACGCTCTCTCAACCGGATGCTCACCCAAATCGAATCCTCATTCAAAGCACGCGAGGAATCGCAGCAACGTACCGAACGTTTCGTCTCCGATGCATCACACGAACTGCGCACACCGCTTGCCGCGATTCGAGGCTACGCTGAGCTGTACCGTATCGGCGCAGTGCCCGATTCCAACGTTCCCGACGTGATGAACCGTATCGAATCCGAGGCCACGCGGATGTCGAATCTCGTGGATGACCTGTTGACGCTGGCCCGCCTCGACGAACGACGCACCATCAATCCGACCGATGTCGACCTCCTGACGCTGATCGACGATGCGCGCTCTCACCTCTACGCACTCGACCCGACGCGCGAGATCACCATCCTCGGACTCGGCGACGACGCGAAGGCTCCGAAGTCGCTGGTTGTCGAAGCCGACCATGATCAGCTGGCACAGGTGCTGACGAATCTCATTGGCAACATCGCCGTGTACACGCCTGCGGGCTCGCCCGTGGAATTTGCCATCGGTACCGAGGACGACACTGCGGTAATAGAAATTCGTGACCACGGGCCGGGTATTGCCACCGCTGAGCACGACAAAGTGTTCAATCGCTTTTATCGCATCGACGGCTCCCGGTCGCGCTCGCTCGGTGGATCCGGGCTGGGGCTGGCCATCGTGTCGTCGATCATGTCGCTTCACTCCGGTGATGCCACGATCGATCACACGCCGGGGGGCGGCTTGACCGTACGCCTCACCTTGCCACGAAGAATGAGGGATACGAAGTCGGACGCCGACAATTCTGACGGATCGCCCGGCGTTGTCTAGCATGGGACACGTGTCTGATACGACCTCGACGCCACGCGGCGAATCGCGCGATGTTTCGTCCGAGACTCCCGGTGAGCGACCGCGCTTCCCCCAGTGGCTCACGCGTAGTTTCACCGATGCCGTTCACGCCTGCGGAGGAACCAGCGACGCGACAGCAATCGACGCCGCAGCAACGAAGCTGCTCAACGCGTGGTGCGCCCACACCCGCACCTGCCACAACGCCGGCTATCTCGCCTCGCTCATCACCCACCTCGACGAGCTCGTCGACGCCGCCCACGATCCCGAGGTTCTCGTCCTCGCGGCGTGGTGTGCCGGCGTTGTCCCGCACACGATGATCGACGGTGAAGACGATATTGACCGCCAGTGCCAGCGGCTGCGCGACGTGCTCACCGGGATCCTCGCCGGACTCGATATTGACGAGGAGGTGACGCAGCGCGTCCTCACCCTCGTCCACGACCTCCACCACCACACGGCACCGCGTGGCGACGTCGACGCCGACGTTCTCCTCGACGCGGATTTTGCCGTGATGGCGGCAATCCCGCAAGAGTACAAGCGCTATCGTTTGGCGATTCGCGGCGAGTACCCCCACCTCAAAGACGCACAGTTTGCGGTGGCGCGGTTTCGTTTCATCCGCGCACTGCTTGCCCGCGATGTCCTCTTCCGCTCTCCCCTGGCGACCGCGCTGTGGGAGGTATCGGCACGGCAAAATCTCGAAGCCGAACTGGCGCTACTTGAGCCGACGGTGCGCGAAGTGAATCCCGAGGTGCTCGATGAGCCCACGGAAATGCATGAGCCGGTGATGTCCTCGCCGTCGCGGGCGATTAGCATTCCCGGTGTCAAAGTCTCTCGCGTGGTGTCGGCACGTGAGGAGGATACGGCGGTGGTGAAAACCGGCGCATTGCCGACACTCACTCCGGGGAATGACACCGAGGATCACCCGCAAGAAGTGGCGTCGTCCTCCCTCGAAGCGGAACCGGACTACCTGATGCCCGCTCCTCAGGTGCGCCCGCGCCGGCTAACGGCGAAGGAGGCTGCTCGTGATGGCGCTGCGACAGTGTCGGCATCCACAGCGTCGGAGAACACGCGTCGTTAGGTCAACGTGTGGATCGCGTGCGTTCCACATCGTCCGTCAGCGGTGACAGTGCCTATCACGCCACTCCCACACAGTGGAACTCGTCCATTTCGCGCGCCTGACGGCGCTGACACCGATTGAGGATGATGCCCGATGAGTATGTTCCACGTTGATTCCCACGAAGTTGCCCGCTGCTCCCAGGTGGTGCGGGCTTCGGCGGAGACGATTCGCGCCGAAGTCAATGCCATGATGGGGCACCTCACCGCACTTGAAGCGTCGTGG
>JAEZVQ010000079.1 GCA_023420745.1 Actinomycetes bacterium | reverse complement strand
GACCGTTCCAGTCGTTCCTCATCACTCTTGGCGTACCGCTGGCGTCGTGGGCGGGCATCATGATGGCCGATATCCTCATGCGTCGCGCAAGCTACGACGAGGAGGCGCTGTTCAACTCGACCGGTCGCTACGGTGTTTTCAACCCGACGTCGATGGTCCTCCTCGGCGTCTCCTGCATCATCGGCTGGGGTCTGGTCGTCAATGGGTTTGCTGAAGATGCCGCGTGGAACAACTGGCAGGGCTACCTGCTGTTCATCCTCGGCGGCAAGGATTCCGTGTGGGCGTCGGGCAACATCGGCGTGATCCTCGCGCTGATTATCAGCTTCGTCGGGTACTTCGCGGTGTCGAAGAGCCGTATCCGCGCCCAGGAATCCGGCACCACGCTGTGAGCAGCGATGAGTGAGTCATCGTGGTGTGATCAGCGGCGGGCGCTGCTCGACGAGGCACTCGCTGACGATCGGCGACGTGGCGACGATACCCGTATCCGTGCCATCGGCGACGCGGCGGCCCTGATCGCCGAGGTCAGCGGGGTGGCTCGTCACGACCTGTTCGTCATGTGCGGTTCGGGGTTGGCGCACTGTCTCGACGAGTTCGAGTGCGTGGCGTCGATTCCGATTGCACAGCTCGGCGTCCCGGTGCCCGCGGCTGAAGGTCACGGCGGCGAGGTCAAGTCGCTGGTGGTCGAGCTGGACGACGGGCGCACGGTTCATGTCCTCGTCGCGACTGGGCGTATCCACCTCTACGAGGGGTACGACCCGCGTGATGTCGTCCAGCTGTCGCGCGTGGCGGCGATAACGGGCGTGCGCGCGGCAGTGTTGACGAATGCTTCGGGGTGCTTGCGACAGTGGAATCTCGGCGACGTCGTGGCGATCACCGACCACATCAACCTGTCGGGACGCTCTCCCTTCACCGGGCCGGTGTTCACCGACATTGCGCGGGTGTGGGATGGCGAGCTGATCGAGGCGTGCACGGATGCGCAGCGGCGCGGCGTGTACGCCATCTGCTCGGGCCCGGAGTTCCAAACTCTCGCCGAGTCGCGGATGATGCGTGACGCTTTCGGTGTCGACATCGTCGGCATGAGCACCATCATGGAAGCGATTGCCTTACATCAAATGGAGGTGCGCGTCGCTGGCTTGTCGGTGGTTGCCGACCTCAGTTTCGCTGAAACACCGTGCGTCCACGAGCAGGTACTACGCGCAGTCGAGGGTGCGAACCCCACGGTCGCCCGGTGTATCGCGGCAATCGCCGCGAAGGTGTAGCGGCGGCGTTCACTGTCACCGGTAGTCAACGCATTGAGGGGGTCGACACTGTCGACCCCCTCAATGCGTATTCGACTGTGTATTCGCGCGATCAGTCGGCGGGTGCGCGGCGGGCATCGCGCCGGTTCAGCCAGTCGAGGAGCAGCGCCGCGGCGGCGCCAACGAGAGCCACCACGACGAGGATGAGGAAGATACGGCGGAACGCCTCTACCGGCTGGTTCTCCCAGGCGTCGAGGATCCGCCCGTTGATCGGCATTGCCCACAGGATGCAGGAAAAACACATGAACGAGTTAACGGACACCGCCGCGCCGATGACGTGGCTGGGCAGGTGAAGCTCCGCCACGGGTGCCTGCTGGATCCCTTTCGCCATGAGGATCACGAACACGGCGACGCACATGACGATGACGCCGAGCAGCAGGTGATCTTCGCCTTTTGGCAGTACGGTCATCACGCCGAGGAGAACAGCGGCACCGGTGAGGGTAATCGCGAGCGTCCTCGACGCGGACTTGAAGACCCGGTCGGCGACAATCCCACCGGTCAAACCACCGCCGAGACCGAGGATGACGGCGGTGGCGGTGGCCAGCGTTGCCGCCGCCGACTCTCCCATGCCGTACACCCGAGTGAGGAACGGGGTGGTGTACACGAGGAGCGTGTACACCCAGTACACGGTCAGCCCGGCAACACCGGCCAGCCAGACTTTCGGGTATTTCAACGCGGCAATCAGACCGCGTAGTGCCTCGATATTCGACGCTGGCGCTTCGTCGTCTACCTCGTGACCGCGGTCGTCAGGGTCGCGCGGAACGTAGCGGCGGATGAGGACGACGAGCGGAATGGTGAGGCACGCGTAGAGGATCATCCCGATTTCAAAGATCACGGCGGCGGCGCCGAATAGCGACATGACGGCAATGAGGATCCCGTTGAGCAGTGCCTCGCCGCCGGCGCGCAGAGCCGTTAGCGCGCCGAGCCCGGTGTTCTTCGAGTTCTTCCCAGAGAAGAGAACAACACCTTTGACGACGGCAGGCCAGTAGATCGCGTCGAGCACACCCCAGGTGAAGGTGATGACCATCATGATGGGGAAAGCCGGGCGCACGATAATCATGAACAATGAGGTGACCAGGCGGTAAAGCAGCCCCCAGGTCAGCACGTCGCGCACGTGGAAACGGTTGTTGACCCAGCCGCCGGGAATGTAGAAGAACACCGCCATGCCGAGCATCATGTACAGCGACGCGAACTGCGTGTTGTCGAGGTGGTAGTAGTGCTGGAGTTGGAGGTAGAACGGCACCTTCAGCGACTCGAATGCCGAGTAGACGATCTGCCCTGAGAAGACGACGGTGAGGAAGGTTCCGAGCTGACGTGCTGAGTCGAAACCAACCTTGTCTTTGAACCCCATAGTTGCCTGCAATTCCCGAGGTGCTTCGTTTGCACCGAAAGTGTCGTGGTGTGTTGTCAAGATAGTGATGCGCTGGTGACGTATCAGCGCGCTGGTGGGGTGACCGCGCTATTGAGATCACGCCAGCAAGGAAACTTTACACCCGCCACCCGGTGGCGGATTCCGGGGACGCTCAGGGAGTAATCAGGGCAGCCCCTCATAGCTGCGCATTTCACTGCTCCCATAGCCTGACGGTGACAGTGGTTGTCGCGTGCACTGCGACGCATAGCGACACCAAGCCACATGACACCGGAGGAGAAACGCTATGTCACATGGGGAAATGCCGCCGATTGCTTCACTGATCGGAGTGTCGAAGATCTACGGCAGTGGTGACACCCAGGTTCATGCGCTACGCAACGTCACCGCTGATTTCTACGCGGGACAGTTCACCGCCATCATGGGACCGAGCGGGTCGGGGAAATCGACGATGCTGCACGTTCTCGCCGGTCTCGATGCAGTCAGCGACGGCACCATCAGTGTCCAAGGCGTGGCTATCACCTCGCTCAACGACAAAGAACTCACGCATTTTCGCCGTGACCACATCGGGTTTGTCTTCCAGTCGTTCAACCTCATCCCCACCATCGACGCCGAGGCCAATATTCGCCTCCCGCTTCGCCTCGCCGGACGGAAGGTCAACGAGGAGTGGTTCCATCGGGTAGTCGATGCGCTCCAGCTGCGCGAACGGCTCAACCACAAGCCGCATGAGCTTTCCGGCGGTCAGCAGCAGCGCGTCGCGGTGGCGCGCGCCCTCGTGTCGAACCCGTCGGTGATTGTCGCTGACGAACCGACGGGCAACCTGGATTCAGCGTCATCGACCGAGGTGCTCACACTGTTGCGCGACGCGGTCAACGTGCTTGGGCAGACGGTCATTATGGTCACTCACGACCGCAATGCGGCGGCGGTTGCCGATCGTGTCCTGGTGGTGAAAGACGGTGCCATCGCACACGACCTCGATCATCCGAGTGTCGACGATATCAGCGAGGTGGCGTGAGGTGAAAGGCTTGCTCGGCGCGAACGTGCGCGCCCACATGTCACGATACGTGGCGACGACGATCGCTATTGCCCTCGCGGTGGCTTTCATTATCGTGTGCCTGTCGATTTCGGGCGGGTTCCGCCTGACCATGGAACGCGCGGTGGCAAGCGACACCCTCGGCGCCACAATGGTGGTGACGCGGTCGGATGACGCTAGTCCGGACGACACGACGGTGACGTTGCGCGAAGTCGCCAACCGGCTGCGCGACGATTCTGCTGTCGATGCGGTGGAGCCGCGCTTCCAGGCTTTCACAATGTTCGAGTTGCTGACGCCGCACGCGGAGTTCTTCGGCAAGATTTCACCGATGCCCGACGCTCCGTTCACGCGTCCAACTCTCACCGAGGGGCGTTACCCCACTGCAAACGGTGAGATTGTGGTGTCGTCAAAGTTCGCCACCCTCGGGATTAAGGTCGGCTCCACAGTAGTGAACTCGAGCGCCGACAGTGAGACGACCTTTACCGTTACCGGTTTGATCGAGTCGTCGTCGTTGGGAAGTAACGAAACTTTCATTACCGCCGCCGACTATGACCGGCTCTATCCTGATAGCGAGCCGTCCATGCTCGTCGTGTCGTCAACAAAGAATATTGACGATGTTCAAAATGCTGTCGACGTGGCGACCGGTGACGCCGGGGTTGCCGTCGTCTCCACTCAGCACGATTACGTGGCGAAGACTGTCGATGCGATGGCGGGTGCGACCGGAATGATTACCGCGATTATTCTCGTTTTCCCCGGGTTGGCTGCGATCACCGCGATTATCGTCATCTCGACAACTTTCCAGGTGCAGCTGCTGCAACGCCAACGAGAACTTGCGCTATTGCGTTCCATCGGCGCTGACGGCTGGCAGGTGCGTCGCCTCGTCCTCGCTGAAACCGGGCTAGTCGGTCTGGTGGGTGCCGTTATCGGCGTGCTGATCGGCGTGCCCTCAGCGATCGTCGTACTGCGCGCGGCGAAGCTCGTGGTGACTACCAGTGAGGCGCTGCGTTCCCTCACGGTCGCCGCAGTGGTGGCGAGCATGCTCTGTGGCGTCGCTATCGCGATCATCGCTGGGTGGGGGCCGGCGAAACGCGCCGCGAAACTCTCGCCGATGGTGGCGCTGCAACCTGAGGACGCGAGTGCGGTGGTGCGGCGGCGCGCGTGGGTGCGTCTCATCCTCGGGTCGATTCTCACGGTTGGCGCAGGTGCAACACTCGCCTACCTCACGACTCGGCAAACAACGCCGGAACTGTTTATTGTCGCGTTCCTGTGCGGGCTGCTGTCGTTCGTCGGTGTCATCATGCTGTGCACGCTGATTTTGCCACCAATCATCGGAACGGTTGGTCGTCTCATTGGCACCAAACGTGTGGTGGCGAGCCTCGCCGCGGAAAACGCGATGCGCAACCCACGGCGCACCGGCGCCACCGCGACAGCGTTGATTCTCGGTCTGTCCCTGGTGGTGACGATGATGGTGGGGTCGGCGACGCTGAGCCGCACGTTCACCGACGAGCTCAACTCGAAACGCCCGATTGACCTGGTGGTCACCACCTCGGCGCCAATGGATGCTCAGGCGAAAACCGCGGCGGACAGGATGGCGCACGTGACGAATACGGTGATTCTCGACGGTGTCACCGGTTCGGCTTCGACGATGCCGGGTCAGGAAGTGACGATTTACCGCGCTGACGAATTGTCTGCGGTGACACGAGAGGCTCAGCCAACGCCCGGTGACGACGAGGTGGCGGTGTCGGGAGAGCTGTGGGATCCCAACGCGACTCGTATCGACATTACTGTCGGCGATTCAACGGTGTCACTCAAACCGGTGTTGTCGCGCACGCCGTCGTTCACGGTGTCGCCCGTGGTGTTCGCCAAGCTCACCGCGCATGTGCCTGCGGGTCAGCTGGGGGCGCGCGCAGTGCTCGCGAAGCTCGACGACTCGGTTTCCACGGTGGACATCACCACCGTGCAGTCGCAGGCGGCCGCGCTGTCAGATTCGGTGACCTCGGTTGAGGCGCCGGCGATGCAGCGGGTGATGATGCTCGGCGTCATCCAGTCGCTGAACTGGGGCATTATCGGGATGCTCGCCGTGTCGATCATCGTGGCGCTGGTGGGTGTGGCGAATACCCTGTCGCTGTCGGTGGTTGAGCGTCGCCGCGAGAATGCACTGCTGCGCTCGATTGGAATGACGCGCGCGGGGATTCGCCGGATGCTCGCGGTGGAGGCGCTGCTGCTGGTGGCGTGCGCGGTAGCGATTGGTGTGCTCCTCGGCATTGCCTATGGTTTGGCTGGTGCTCGCGTGCTGCCATTGGAAAGCGAGATCAGCGTGACGCTGACGATCCCGTGGCTCCAGATCGCCGCTGCGGTGGTGATCGCCCTGGTTGCCGCGATGCTCGCCTCGATTGTCCCGAGTATCAGCGCATCCCGCGTGGTGCCGGTCGAGGCACTGGCTCGCGACGACTAACAGACGATGACCTCGCGCCGGCAGACGGTGGCGTCGACGCGAGGCTTCATGAAAAGCATCCTCCCCACGTCATCGGTGGTTCGACGCGGGGAGGATGCCTGTTTGTGCCGGGTGTTATGTTGTGGATCAGCGACTCAGTGTGCGGGGCGTTGACAATGGGTGACTTGGTGATGGCGATATTCGCCATAGTGATTGGCGTAGCGTGCATTGGCGCGAGTGTTGCCGCGTAACGCGGCAAGTATCGCTTATCCGCCAATATTA
>JAEZVQ010000075.1 GCA_023420745.1 Actinomycetes bacterium | reverse complement strand
CCGCCAGCTGCCACGTCGCCACCGACACGGCAGTCGCGGCGGCAACGAAAGCGGTGTTTTCCACGTGAGCCCGGCGAACCGCCACCGTCAACGCATCGAGATACGGGGACTGCGGATCCTCGAAATGGTCAGAACCGGGATCAATGATGACGATGCACCCGAGGTTGCGCACCGGCCGGTACACCGCGGAGCGGGTGCCGACGATGACCTCAGCTGTGCCGTAGAGACCGTCGAGGAAAGCGGTGTATCGCTCGGCGGGCGTGGTTTCGCGGGTTGTCGCGCGCACGGCACAGTCCGGGAGGTCGCGGGCGAGCACGTCAGCCACCGTGTCGACATCTCGCGCAGTCGGGGCAACGATGAGGATTCTCCGCCCCGAGACCACCGTGGCGGCAACAATGTCAGACAACGGGTGGCGGGTGGTGTCACGCGGGTCGGGAAAACGCGCGCGCAGCGGGTAGCTGCCCGGCATCATCTGCCACACCGCTCGCGGGTTTTGACCGGCTGCAAGGTGGTCGAGGAAGGCGCGGGCTCTGGGATAGGGATCCCACTGCTGTGACAGCGCGACCAGCTGCTCCGCCCCGATGGCCGACGCTGTACCTTTGGCGGGTTCTGTGGCGGTCGTAGCGGCTGTCTCGCCGCCCTGGTTCGAGAGGTAGCGTTTTTCGGCAGCGGCATGGCGGTCTTCGACCATGGCGGCAACGAGGGTGGACAGTGGTGCTGCTGACCGTGCGGCGAGGTCGTGGGCAAGCGCCATCATCTGCTCGGTGACGACCACCACGTCGGATACGACTCGGTTGATGGGGCGAAGCCGCCCGGTGTACCCGGTTTCGTCCGTGCACTCAACGACCCACCCGGTGACGCGCCGATTCGCCAACGGTACTCGCACGCGGATGCCGGGTATCACGCGGTCGGCGAGACTGTCGGGAACGGCGTAGTCGAAGATCCGCCCGAGGTGCGGCACGTCGGTGTCGATGAGCACGCGCGCCACCCGTTTGATCTCGGCGACCTCATCGCGTCGTGACGCACCGCCACGCTTTGCCGCCGCCGACGTGGTGTCGACGGGTTCGGGGATGGGGATGTCGAGGGTATCGCTCATGGTGCGCCGGGTCGGTGGCGAACGATGTTATCTCAACGCGTCAACAAGGTCGGCGGCGCGGGAGGTGTCTTCCCAGGTGAAGCCGTCGCGCCCGAAGTGCCCGTAGGAGGCGGTGGGCATAAAGCACGGGGTACGCAGGTCGAGGGCGTCGATGATGGCGCGCGGCCGCAGGTCGAATACGCGGGTGATCGCGTCGGCCACCTGCTTGTCTGACAACCGGTGTTCACTGGTTTGTGCGGTGCCGAAGGTGTTGACCCACAGCCCCACGGGTTCGGCCCGACCGATGGCGTAGGCGACTTGGATTTCGCATCGGGTGGCGAGCCCGGCGGCGACGACGTTCTTCGCGATCCACCGGGTGGCATACGCGCCGGCACGGTCGACTTTGGAGGCGTCTTTGCCGGAGAACGCTCCTCCCCCGTGGCGGGCAAAACCCCCGTAGGTGTCAACGATGATTTTGCGCCCGGTGACGCCGGTGTCCCCCGCCGGACCGCCGATGACGAAACGCCCGGAGGGGTTGATCAACGAGGTGACGTGATCGGTGTCGGCGTCGAGCTCGCTCGCAATGTCGTCGAGGACGGGGCGGATGACGTGGGTGTCGATATCGTGGCGCAGTCGGTCGAGTTCAATGCCGTCGACGTGCTGGCTGGAGACTACGACGGTGTCAATCCCCCGCGCACGCCCGTTGTCATAGGCGACCGACACTTGAGTTTTCCCATCGGGGCGAAGATACGGTACGGGGCCACGGCGCGCGTCTTCCAAACGTCGTGCCAGCCGGTGAGCAAGAGCAATCGGCATCGGCATCAACTCCGGGGTGTCGGTGCAGGCGTAGCCAAACATCAGCCCCTGATCGCCCGCACCCTGTGCCGAAATATCATCGGTAGAGGCATGTTCGCGGTGTTCGATCGACCGGCGTACGGATTGATTGATGTCCGGTGACTGTTCGTCAATGGCAACGTTAACACTGAGGGTGTCGGCAGCGAAGCCTTCGCTGGGGTCGTCGTAGCCGATCATGGCGACGGTGTCGCGCACGATCTGCTCGGGGTCGATGGTGAATCTCCCGCTGATTTCACCGGCGACCACGACGCGGTTGGTGGTGGCGAGGACTTCAACAGCGCTGTGCGCGTCGGGGTCTTGGCGCAGCACGTCGTCAAGGATGGCGTCAGCGATTTGGTCGCACACCTTGTCGGGGTGGCCGGAGGTGACGGATTCGGAGGTGAAGAGCTGGGTGTGTGTCATCGTGTGCTTTCGTCTGTAGACCAGTCGGCGCTGAATTCGTCGGCGATGATGTCGGCGAGGACGTGCGCGACGTCAACCTTGTCGCCCTCGACTCGCGCCCGCACGTCGCCGTCTCGGTCAACGATCATGACCCGGTTGGTGTCGGTGTTGAAGCCGCGCCCTTAACCGACGGGGTTGATGACCATGAGGTCGGCGCCTTTACGCTCGGCTTTGTCGCGGCCGAGCTGTTCCACCTCGCGATCGTCGCCGGTTTCTGCTGCGAACCCGACTGCGTACACCTCGGGGTAGCTGCGGGTGATGGTTGCGAGGATGTCGGGGTTTCGCACGAGCCTGAGCGTCAGCCCGTCCTCATTGTCGGCGTTTTTCTTGATCTTGGACTGCGCGACTTCGGCGGGACGGAAGTCGGCAACGGCGGCCACGCACACCGCCAGATCCACGGGGGTGGTGGCGAATTCGTTGGCGTAGTTGAGCAGGTGCTCCACCGCGTCGAACATCTCCAGCCCGGAGGTGACCGGGGTGATACGAACCGCGGGGTTGTTGCCAACGCTGTGTTCGATCAGCGTGGGGTGAATATTGGCGGCAACGAGGTCGACGCGCGCCCCGCGCCTCGCCAGTTCTGCGGCAATCGCCAGCCCCTGTTTGCCGGAGGAGTGATTGCCGACGTATCGCACGGGGTCGATAGCTTCGTGGGTGCCGCCGGCGGTGACGAGGGCGCGCACGCCTTCAAAATCGCGCAGTTGCGGTTTCGCCAGTTGTTCGACGGCGGCGATAATATCGTCAGGTTCGGGCATCCGACCGATTCCGCGATCCCCCGAACTCAATGCGCCGGAGGCAGGCTCGATGACGTAGATGCCGCGTTGGCGCAGCGTGTCGACGTTGTCGACAGTAGCGGGATTCAGCCACATCCCGCTGTGCATCGCCGGGACAACGACGACGGGAGCCTCGGTGGCGAGGACAGTGACGCTGAGCATGTCGTTCGCCATACCAGCACGCAGTCGCGCGAGGAGATCGGCCGTTGCGGGAGCAATAATGACGAGGTCGGCGTGGCGCGCGTATTCGACGTGTCCGACACCTCGGTCGGTGCCGGTGACCTCGGGGACGACGGGGCGAGCACTCACCGCCTGCCAGGTGGCGGCGCCGACAAACTCGAGTGCTGCGGGCGTGGGGATCACGTCGACGGTGTGCCCCGCCTGGATCAGGCGACGCACCAGTGTCACGCTCTTATATGCGGCGATCCCCGCCCCCACTCCGACGACAATATGCCGAGGGACGGTGAGGTCGAGGATCGGTCGGCGCGCGTGTGGGTGCGTCCCGCAATTCGGCGATACGGCCGCGTCCACGTCAGACCGTCGGATCCTCGTCACCAGCCGGCGGCACGTCAGCAACGGGATCGGTGTCGACAGGCAGAGTGAAGTCGATGCCGGCGTCGAAAGTCACGTCACCAAGATCCTCGGGGGCACCGACTTCCTCAGCACCGGCAATTTCAGCCAACTGGTCGCCGTCAACGAGGTCGAGCTTCCCGGCGTTGATTTCGCGCAGCGCAACGGACAGCGCCTTCTCGTCAGGTTCGGAGTCGACGACCGGCCCGACGAACTGCATCATGTTGTCTTCGAGCTGCAAATGGTAGCTGTTGATCTGGCGTGCGCGCTTGGCCGCAAACGTGACGAGCGCGTACTTCGAGTCGACCTTCTCCATCAGTTCGTCGATGGGTGGGTAGGTGATCCCTTCGGGCTGAGCTTCGATTCCCGACATCCCTTGACCTTCTCTTCTGGACGAAATTCTTCCGCGTAAATCTTACGCGAGTCCCATAATGGTTGCGAGTTCCTCGACTGTGCGTTCCACCTCGTCGTTGACGACGATGACGTCGAATTCGTCTTTCGCGGCGAGTTCGCGCTTGGCCGTGCGCAATCTCCGCGTCATTTCTTCCTCGTTTTCGGTGCCCCGCCCGCGCAGCCGGTTGACGAGTTCCTCCCACGATGGCGGTGCGATAAAGATCGAGCGCGCGTCGGGCATGGCGGCTTTGACTTGCCGCGCGCCTTCGAGGTCGATTTCGACGACGGCGGGCCGCCCGGCGGCGAGGGCTTCGTCGATCGGTGTGCGCAGCGTGCCGTAGCGGTTGACGCCGTGGACGGTGGCCCACTCGAGGAATTCGCCGGCGTTGACGCGGCGGGTGAAATCGTCGTGGCTGAGGAAGTGATAGTGGACGCCGTCGATTTCGCCGGGTCGCGGGTCGCGCGTGGTTGCCGAGATCGACAGGTAGATCTGGGGGTAGCGTTCCACGAGGGCGCGCACGACTGTGCCTTTACCGACGGCTGTCGGCCCGGCGATGATCGTCAGCCGTTGAGCGCTCGTACCCTCGGGGGTGGTTGGGGTGTGCTGCACGTGGGTCATGCCGCCCATTGTCGCACGCTGCGCGCTGCCAGCACCGATGATCGGCGGGTTTTTCTTCACCGCGGCAAGCACGTAACGTCGTGGCTATGGATGTGTCGTCGAGGTCGCTGGTTGAGCTGTGTGTCACTGACGTTGCGGGCGCTGTGGCGGCTCGGGATGCGGGGTGTGACCGCGTTGAGCTGTGCGTTGATGTGGCGTGTGGGGGGACGACGCCGCCGGACACGCTGGTCGCCGAGGTGGTAGAGGCGGTGGCGCCGATGCCGGTTCAGATCCTGGTGCGTTGTCGAGCTGGCGGTTTCGTCTATTCCGAGGACGAGGTGGCGCGCATGCGCGTCGACATTGAACGGTTGCGGTGCGCGTCCGAGTCGCCGGTGTCGCCGGTGGGTTTCGTGGTCGGTGCGCTCACGGCTGACGGTGGGCTCGACGAGGTGGCGTGTCGACTTTTCCGCGAGGCGGCGGGCGAGCGTCCGCTGACCTTCCACCGCGCGTTCGACCAACTGCCGCACGAGGGGCTGTTGGGCAGTGTTGACCGCCTGGTCGACCTGGGCTACGACCGGATTCTCACCACGGGCGGTCACCCCAGTGTTGCTGACACTGAGGTGCTGCGTAGGCTGGTCGACTACGCGGCCGAGCGCCTGTCGGTCATCGCGTCTGGCGGTTTGCGCTCCCACAATGTGGCGGGTGTCGTGGCGGCAACCGGTGCCCGCGAGGTTCACATGCGCGCCCCACTCCCCCACGCACGATCTGGCGCGGCTGACAATATCGGTGTCGAAGGAACAGACCCGGCGGAGGTGGCAGCCATCATGGCTGCGCTGACCGTTTGATCGCCGCCATGCGAATCTGCAGCACAAGGATCGTGGTTTCGAAAAATTGCGCGCGCTCGCGATAGCCTGAACCCTGCCCCGTTACTTTTTTGACAGGCCCGTTTTCCTGGGATGATGGGCTTGTTGGCTGGACGGTCCTGGCATGGTTATTTGCCCCTGTCTTTTAATGATCCGGGGGGTGTTGCCACCAGGGCCGGACAGGTC
>JAEZVQ010000033.1 GCA_023420745.1 Actinomycetes bacterium | reverse complement strand
GCGAAAGCGACTGAAGGTGAAGCGCTGCCAATTCGAGCCACGGTGTTTCGGGAAGGACACGATGCGCTCGGCGTGGAGGCAGTGCTCATCGACCCGGATGGGAAAGAGTTTTCGCGCACACCGATGGTGGATATCGCTGCTGGTCTTGACCGGTTTGAAGCGTGGGTGATGCCTGACCGTCCGGGGCTGTGGCGTTTTCGAGTCGATACCTTCTCCGACCCGTACGCGACGTGGACTCATGACGCGTCGATCAAAGTGACCTCCGGTATTGACGTTGAGCTGATGCTCGAAGAAGGAGCACGCCTGCTCGAGCGCGCGGCCACGGGACGCGTGCTACCAATGACGGCACGCAAGTCGCGCACCCCTCACCCCGACCAGGTGACAGCGCTGATGGAAGCCGCGGCAATGCTGCGTGACGTCACTCTGTCCCCGCAGCGACGCCTCTCCGCCGGGCTGTCTGCGCAGGTGCGCAAGATTTTCCACGCGTTCCCGTTACGCGACCTGCTGTCGAAGACACGCACCTACCCATTGAAGGTTGACCGTCGCCGTGCCCTCTACGGGTCGTGGTATGAGATCTTCCCCCGATCCTTCGGTGCACACCGTGACACCAGCGGCGAGTGGGTGTCGGGAACACTGCGCGAGGCCGCCTGTGATCTCGACCGCATCCGCCGCATGGGTTTTGACGTCGTCTACCTCACGCCGATTCACCCAATCGGCACGACATTTCGCAAGGGGCGCAACAATACGCTCGACGCTCAACCCGGGGATCCCGGTTCGCCGTACGGTATCGGTTCCCCCGACGGCGGGCACGACGCGATCCACCCCGATCTCGGCACCTTCGACGATTTCGACGCGTTCGTCGCTCGCGCGCGCGAACTCGACATGGAGGTCGCGCTCGACCTCGCGCTGCAATGTTCACCCGACCACCCGTGGGTGAGTGAACACCCCGAATGGTTCCAAGTACGCGCCGACGGGACGATTGCCTACGCGGAAAACCCACCAAAGAAATACCAAGACATCTACCCGTTGAACTTCGACCAGGATTTCGAGGGGCTTTACCAGGCGATCCGCGACGTTGTCATGACGTGGATTGACCACGGGGTGACGATTTTCCGCGTCGATAACCCGCACACCAAGCCGTTGAATTTCTGGCAGCGTCTTCTCGCCGACATTGACGCCACCCACCCCGAGGTGATCTTCCTCGCCGAAGCGTTCACCCGCCCGGCAATGATGCGAACCCTCGGCGCTGTGGGATTCCACCAGTCCTACACGTATTTCACGTGGCGTACGAGCAAGAGCGAGATCGAGGACTACCTCGTCGAGGTGGCGCGCGACAGCGCACACCTGATGCGCCCAACATTCTGGCCGACGACTCACGACATCCTCACCCCGCAGATGACAACCGGGGGTACTGCGATCTTTGCGCTGCGCGCCGTCCTTGCCGCCACCGGCGCACCGTCGTGGGGGATTTACTCCGGATACGAGTTTGTCGAAAACGTCCAGCGACCCGGGTTTGAAGAGCAAATCGACAACGAAAAATACGAGTACCGTCCCCGCGACTGGGATCACGCGGACGACCTCGGGATCGCCTCTCTCCTCACGGCGCTCAACGGCGCGCGCGAACGCCACCCAGCACTGCAGCAGCTCCACCGCATCGCCATCCACCGCACCTCGGATGAGCGCCTGCTGTGCTTCTCCAAGCACGTGCCTGCGCGCTTTTCGCCCACCGGCGTCGAAGACACCGTGATCGTCGTCATCAACCTCGACCCGCATCGTGAAGTCGTTGGCGCGGTCGACCTCGACCTCGCGGCGTTGGGTGCGACGGTGAACTACTCGGGGAACGGGCCGATGCTGCGCGTCGTCGACGAGCTCGACGGGGAGGAATACCAGTGGGGCGAGTCGAACTTCATTCGCCTCAACCCCGAGCAGCGCACCGCCCACGTCCTCGCCGTCATCCCGCCCGCAGAATAGGAGGGAAACCGTTGTCTTCGACCCACGATGCGCCCCTCACCGGGGCTATCCCGACGATTCCCCCAGCGTCGGCAACACCCGCACACGAGGTGCCCGCCGACACCGCGGCGACGCGGTTGCCGCCCGTGTCTGAGGATCCGCAGTGGTATCGCACCGCCGTGTTCTACGAGGTGTTGACGCATTCTTTTATGGATGCCAACAACGACGGAACTGGTGATTTTGAGGGGTTGACGTCGAAACTCGACTACCTCAAATGGCTCGGCGTCGACGCCCTGTGGATCCCCCCGTTCTACCCGTCACCCATGGCGGACGGGGGCTACGACATTAGCGACTACACCGGTGTCGACCCGCGTTACGGGACGATGGATGATTTCCGACGCCTCGTCGACGCCGCCCACGAGCGTGGAATCCGCATCGTCATCGACATGGTGCTCAACCACTGTTCCGACCAGCATCCGTGGTTCCAAGCCTCGCGTTCCGATCCCACCGGACCGTACGGGGATTTCTTCGTGTGGCGCGACCGCCCGTCGGAGTACCTCGATGCGCGCGTCATTTTCATCGACACCGAGGACTCGAACTGGACGTGGGATCCGGTGCGCGGACAGTTTTTCTGGCACCGATTCTTCTCGCACCAGCCTGATCTCAACTATGAGAATCCTGCGGTGCGCGAGGCGATGAAGAACGTCGTGCGCTACTGGTGCGACACCGGTGTCGATGGCTTCCGCCTCGACGCTATCCCCTACCTCTACGAGGTCGATGGGACGAACTGCGAAAACCAGCCGGCGACACACGCTTTCGTCGCTGAACTGCGCGCCATGGTCGACGACGAGTATCCGGGGACGGTGATGATCGCCGAAGCAAACCAGCCGCCACACGAGGTCGTTGCCTACTTCGGTTCCGATGCCGCACTCGAGTGCCACATCTGCTTCCATTTCCCGATCATGCCCAAGATTTTCATGGCGTTGCGCGAGGAAACCTCGCACGGGTTGCGTGAAGTGTTTGCCGCCACGCCACCACTGCCAAAAGGCGGGCAGTGGGGCACCTTCCTACGCAACCACGACGAGCTCACCTTGGAAATGGTCACCGAAGAGGAG
>JAEZVQ010000182.1 GCA_023420745.1 Actinomycetes bacterium | reverse complement strand
CTCGCGATGACGCTTCGCCGACGCTCTCACACGCGACTCAGCTGCCGTTGACGACGTCGGGAGGACGCGTCCTCGCCGCCGTTTCCCAAGGCTCTTCCTTAGCCCAAGCGAAAGAACGCGCCTACGCGGCACTCGACTCAATCTCTTTCCGAGGGATTCATTTTCGCCGAGATATCGGGGCTCGCGCGGTGGATGGAACGATCACAGAACAAGGGGGAAATCGATGAGTGAGCCATCGACGCGGTCGATAGAACGAGCGAAATCCAGTCCTACTGCTGCCGTGCCTCGCGGTGCCAATGACGATGCGACCGTGCCGCACGGGATCCGCGGGCATGCCTCCGACGATCTTCAACACCTGTTGCGCGATACTCGACGACGCCTCTTTGCTGCCGCAGCCGCGAGCGACCACGAGGTGTTCTCCCATCTCCAGACGGTTCCCAGCACCGAGGTCGAGGCGCTGGAACAGCGGGTGCGTGGCAACCTTCACGACGCTGAACTGCTGCACCGGCGTGCGGTCGCGAAACTGACCAATCGCGACATGCCTCTGCCGTTTTCTGACGTCGAGGTCGGCGGAGGGGCTCTCGTGCCGCAATCTCCCAGTTTCGTCGCTGCCGACAGCCACGACGTGCGCGAAAACGTGGGGTTGTCTGACGAGGATCGCTCCCGCCATCTCGTCACATCATTAGCGCACCGCGGACTGTCACGGCTTGGTTTTCGCCGTGGACTTCCGATGAGTGAGCCACCGCGAATCGACACCCAAGCCGGTGATCTCATTGTCGTTGTCGCCCAAAACGGGCACCCCGAAGGCGCTCTCGACACGGCTCAGCGCATCGCGTGTCGGGTGAGCGTTCCCTGCCTCGTCACACTCGCTGGTGCGCGAACGGTCAACCCCGGAACGCTGCCGCGAGTGCGCACGAGCGATGAACTCGACGAACTACGCCAGACCCACACTGATCACGCCATTGTTGTCACCGTCGTCAACTCGTCAAACCCAGCCCATCAGCGCAATGGCGCGCGTTTCCTCTCTGACCTCGCCCCCGCTCAGGTATGGGCGTGCGTCGATGGGAGAGCCTCGTTTGATGACCTCAGAACCGCTGTCGATTCGCTTCCTGGTGGGACTCGCGCCGACTTGCTGGCTGTGACCCACCTTTGGGATTCCAATAAACCCGGTCAGGTGCTTGACCTTGATATTCCGGTGGCATTGATCGACGGCGCGCCGGCAAGTGAACAGCTATGGTCACTAATTGCTCACGACGCCTCATCGCGGCTCTCACTTGCATGAGTGAGCCTCGATCGTGCGCACCGAATGGTCTCGACAGCGATCACTAACACCACGACAGTGAAAGGGAAAACCGATGGGTGAGGCACAGTGGAGCACACGGCGCGGGGTGGGGCACGCACGTCACACGATGGCTCACCGTCCCATGGATCAATCGCAAAGGACGAGCCCAGGAACACCAACAAACTGCCCCAATGGTGGCGATACTGGTGCGCCTGTCATTGACGGTTGGACTCACGTTTCCCGCGGAAAAGTCCGCGACCTCTACGTGTCAGCCTCCGACGACTCTCTCGTCCTCGTCGTCGCCTCCGACCGTATCAGCGCATTCGACTACATCCTCCCGACACCAATCCCCGACAAAGGTCGCGTCCTCACACAGCTATCCGCCTGGTGGTTTTCACAACTCGACATCGCCCACCACATGGTGTCACTCGATGTTCCCGAGGTTGTCGCCGGTCGTGCGATGATATGCCGTCGCCTATCGATGATCCCGATTGAGTGTGTCGCCCGCGGCTACCTCACTGGCTCGGGATTGGCGGAATACCGCGCCTCAGGCGCCGTGTGCGGCACGGCTCTCCCATCGGGTCTCACCGAAGGATCCGAACTACCACACCCAATTTTCACTCCCGCCGCAAAAGCAGAGTTTGGCGAGCATGATGAGAACATTAGTTTCGCGCGCACCTGCGCTCTCGTCGGTGACGATCTGGCGATCGAACTCCAGCGTCGCACGCTCGACATCTACGATCATGCTCAAGCGGTCGCTCGAGAGCGCGGCATCATCCTCGCCGACACCAAATGTGAATTCGGGCTCGACTCCGACGGTCACCTGACACTCGGAGACGAGGTCCTTACCCCGGATTCTTCACGTTTTTGGTCGGCCGACGACTGGTGCGTGGGCGCCCCAACACCGTCATACGACAAACAGTACGTGCGCGATTGGCTCCGCTCAGACGCCTCCGGTTGGGATGGTTCATCCACGCCTCCACCACTCCCCGACGACGTTGTTGCCAACACCCGCGCGCGCTACCTCGACGCCTTTGAACGCCTCACCGGAACTCCACTTGACGCGATCTGCTCGCTGTCTTGAATCGTGGGAGAGCCGTGTTGCGCCTACCGGTTTTCAGTAGCCTCGAAGGTGGGACACCAAATGGTGAGCCATCTGGCGAACGCGGTGTCCCGGCGATGACGACGTTCAACTGAGGAGCTGTGAATGGCCCGCATCATTGTGGAAGTCATGCCCAAACCCGAGATTCTCGACCCCCAAGGTAAAGCCGTGATGAACGCGCTCCCCCGCGTTGGCATCACGGCTTTTTCTTCTGTTCGCCAAGGCAAGTGTTTCTACCTTGACGTCGATGGCGAGGCGAGCGCCGAGGTACTCGCCCAGGCGCGCGAAGCTGCGGAAACGGTGCTGTCGAATCCGATTATCGAAGACGTCGTGCGCGTCGAGGTTCTCACCGGTTACGAGCAGGGAGGTTCGCTGTGACGCGAATCGGCGTCGTCACCTTTCCTGGCACCCTCGACGACCATGACGCATTACGCGCGGTGCGACTTGCCGGCGCTGAGCCGGTATCACTGTGGCACAAGGATCGCGATCTTCACGGCGTGGATGCCGTAGTTCTCGCCGGCGGGTTTTCATACGGGGACTATCTGCGCTGCGGAGCCATCGCGCGTTTCGCTCCCGTGATGGAGTCGATTATTGACGAGGTCGGACGCGGGCTCCCGGTTCTTGGAATCTGCAACGGTTTTCAGATCCTGTGCGAAGCGCACCTCCTGCCCGGCGCGCTGATCCGCAACCAGCATCAGCGATTTATCTGCCGCGATCAAAAACTGCGGGTTGACCGCGCATCGACCGTGTGGACATCGCAGCTCACTGCCGGGCAGGAAATCACCATCCCCTTAAAGAATGGGGAAGGGTGTTTCGTTGCCGACGCGCCAACGGTGAGCCGTCTCGAAGACGAGGGATGTGTCGTATTCCGATACCTCGACGTCAACCCCAATGGGTCGGTCAACGACATTGCCGGGATCTGCAATGCTGCCGGCACCGTCGTTGGTCTTATGCCTCACCCTGAGCACGCTGTGGAAGTCGGGTTTGGACCAGAATCACCCGAGCATCCTCACGGGGGGACGGATGGTCTTGCATTATTCCAATCGGCGATTGCGTCACTATGTGAGCGTGCCTAGTGAGGCTGCCTCGTATGACTCTCCCCTGGCGCACCGCGATCTTCACCGCAGTGGCTCGTACTTCACTGGCGGTGACTCTTTCTTTACTCCCCATGCGACACCAGGTCGCGAGTGTTACACCGGTGAGATTCAAATACGCCAACACCAGGCGATTTGACGCACACCAACCTCACACTTATCCACAGGATTATCCCCAACTGTGGGAATCTTTCCCGAAATTTCGTCCACAAATGTGGAAAAAACGGTGGACAACGTGTGAATTCCATGAAAACTCACAGGTTTTTCCTGTTGCTCACGCCACATAAAACACGCTTGACGCCTCGACACGCACCACCATCCATTTTTATGAACAATGCCACATTTGATGACTGGAGATTCGATGACTCACTCTTCTCCCCCACGCGAGATGCCCGATACTGTGGATGATGCCGCGCGCACTCCAGATCGCGATATGCCATGGCAAGATCTCGGATTGACACACGACGAGTACACCTCGATCTGCAAGATCCTCGATCGCCGCCCGACCACCGCGGAACTCGCCATGTACTCGGTCATGTGGTCTGAGCACTGCTCATATAAATCATCCAAACGCCACCTCATCGAACAGTTCGGCAATACAACCACCGAGGAGATGCGCCGACACCTCCTCGTCGGAATCGGCGAAAACGCCGGAGTTGTTGATATCGGTGACGGGTGGGCTGTGACTTTCAAAGTCGAATCGCACAACCACCCTTCATTCGTCGAGCCCTACCAGGGAGCAGCAACGGGCGTCGGCGGAATCGTACGCGACATCATCGCCATGGGTGCACGCCCCGTCGCGGTGATGGATCAGCTGCGCTTCGGCGATCCCACACACCCCGATACGGCACGCATCGTTCACGGAGTCGTATCCGGTATCGGTGGCTACGCGAACTGCCTCGGCTTGCCTAACATCGGTGGAGAAACCGATTTCGACCCGTCATATCAGGGCAATCCCCTCGTCAACGCGCTATGTGTCGGCGTCATGCGTCACGAGGACATCCACCTCGCCTCGGCGGAAGGATCCGGGAACAAAGTCATCCTGTTCGGGGCGAGAACCGGGGGCGACGGCATCGGAGGCGCGTCGATCCTCGCGTCAGAATCTTTTGAAGATGGAATGCCGACAAAACGCCCCTCCGTCCAGGTCGGCGACCCGTTCATGGAAAAGATCCTGATCGAGTGCTGCCTCGAGCTATTTTCTGCAGGAGTCGTCGCCGGTATCCAAGATCTCGGCGCCGCTGGGATTTCCTGCGCGACATCGGAACTCGCCTCGAATGGTCGCTGCGGGATGCACATCACACTTGACAACGTACTGCTGCGGGATCCGACCCTCACTGCCGGCGAGATCCTCATGTCCGAGTCGCAGGAACGGATGATGGCAGTCGTCGCCCCCGAGCACCTCGACACCTTTATGACGATCATCAACCGCTGGGACGTCGAAGCCTCAGTCATTGGCGAGGTCAACGACTCCGGACGGTTGACAATCGATCATCGTGGCTATCGAATCGTCGATGTTGATCCCAGGACAGTAGCGCACGACGGTCCTGTTTACGACCGTCCAATGCAACGCCCCTCGTGGCAGGATTCCCTCCAGAACAACACCACCGAGTCGTTACCTCGCCCTTCGACACGGGACGAGATTCGCGACGACATCCTCACCACCCTCACTCACATCAATGAGGCATCGAAAGCATGGATCACCGATCAATATGATCGTTACGTGCGCGGCAATACCGCACTCGCCCAACCCGACGACGCGGGCATCATCCGTGTCGATGAGGAAACGGGACGTGGCGTGGCTCTCGCCAGCGACGCGAACGGCTGGTTTGCCAAGCTCGACCCGTATCGCGGTGCTCAGCTCGCCCTTGCCGAGGCATATCGCAATGTCTGTGCTGTCGGTGCCGAACCGAGAGCCGTCACCGACTGTTTGAACTTTGGCAATCCTGAGGATCCTGCGGCTATGTGGCAGCTCGTTGAGGCTATGCGTGGGCTCTCTCACGGGTGTGTGGAGCTCGGCATCCCGGTGACGGGCGGCAATGTGTCGCTGTATAACTCGTCGGGCAAACAGATGGGAGAGCCCACGTCGTCGATCAATCCAACCCCTGTTGTCGGTGTGCTCGGAGTGATTGAGGATGTATCCCGAGCCCGTCCTTCCGGATGGTTCGAGGAAGGACTGGCAATCTACGTCCTCGGTGCGACCCGCAACGATCTCGACGGTTCTGCGTGGGCGCGCACCGTTCACGGGCATCTCGGAGGACGTCCCCCAGCTGTTGATTTTGCCGCAGAACAGGCACTCGGTCGCGTCATTCGAGCGCTCGTCAACCAAGACGGTCCCGACGGCTCCCCCTTGCTGTCCTCCGCCCACGACCTCTCCGATGCCGGTCTCATCGGCTCTCTCGTCGAGTCATGTCTGCGTCACGGTATCGGCGCTAGCGTCGACATCTCGGCAATCACGCGCGATTGTCAGCTCGATGACTTCACCGTTCTTTTCTCGGAAACGCCGGGACGCATGTTGATCGCCGCACCGGAAGGCGCGCATCCAGCAATCACCGCAGCCTGTGAAGCTGAAGGGATCGCGTGCTATCGAATCGGTGTCACCGGAGGCTCTCTCATGACGATTTCTGGACACGACATCCTCGGTGACCTGGCAAACCTCGATCCGACAATGTACGCCGATGCGGACTCGCCGCTCGCCTCGATCCAGCCGGGATGTGTCGGTCCGGTCATGCTGCGAGTAGCCGAGATTTCTCACAGGAGAGCCGCAGTCTTGCCGTCGTTTTTCGAGTGATCTCACGTCACGCAACCACCGCCCGGTAGCGCCACCAAGCGAACATACGGCGAGGGGATCCAGCAGATGCCAGATCCCCTCGCCGTTGACTATCGCGTCGTTGAGTATCGCTATGCCGCTTGTCGCGACATCGCCTCCTCAGATTCAGTTCTTCGCCGCGGCGATACGCTCACGGAACTTCGCCAGCTGAGCGGTGATCTCCTCGGGGAGGTGATCGCCGAACTGTTCGAAGTACTTCTCGGTGTCGTCCATCTCAGCCGCCCACGCGTCGGGGTCGATCGCGAAGAGCTTAGCCCACGCGGCTTCGTCAACCGAGTCGAGACCATCGAGGTTGAAGTCTTCGAACTTCGGGTACAGACCGGTGACGCCTTCGATCGCTTCGACTTCGCCGCTCGCACGACGCACGATCCAGTCGAGGACGCGGGAGTTGTCGCCGTAGCCCGGCCAGAGGAACTTACCGTTTTCGTCCTTGCGGAACCAGTTGACCTGGTAGACCTTGGGGAACTTGTCGCCGAGTTCCTTCTGCATCTCGAGCCAGTGACCCCAGTAGTCAGCCATGTTGTAACCGCAGAACGGCAGCATCGCGAACGGGTCGTGACGCAGCGAACCGACAGCGCCTTCAGCGGCAGCGGTCTGCTCCGAAGCCACGGATGCGCCGATGAACACGCCGTGCGCGGGCTCGTACTGTTCGGCAACGAGCGGCACGTTGGAGGCGCGACGACCACCGAAGAGGATCGCGTCGACCGGAACGCCCTGCGGGGCTTCCCAGTCACCGCAGATGATCGGGCACTGCGAAGCAGGCGTGGTGAAGCGCGAGTTCGGGTGCGCGGCCTTTTCGCCGGATTCCGGCGTCCAGTCGTTGCCGTGCCAGTCGATGAGGTGCGCGGGAACCTCGCCGTCGATGCCTTCCCACCACACGTCACCGTCGTCGGTCAGCGCGACGTTGGTGAAGATGGTGTTGGCTTTCATGGTTTCCATCGCCATCGGGTTGGTGTCGTAGGACGTGCCCGGCGCGACGCCGAAGAAGCCAGCTTCGGGGTTGATCGCGTAGAGACGACCATCGGGTCCCGGACGCATCCAGGCGATGTCGTCGCCGACGGTCTCGACCTTGTAGCCCTCGATGGTCGGCTGGAGCATGGCGAGGTTCGTCTTGCCGCAGGCGGACGGGAATGCGGCGGTGACGTGGTACTGCTTGCCAGTCTTTTCATCGGTCAGGCGCAGGATGAGCATGTGCTCAGCCATCCAGCCGTCGCGGCGAGCCATCGTCGAGGCGATGCGCAGGGCGAAGCACTTCTTGCCGAGGAGCGCGTTGCCGCCGTAGCCGGAGCCGAAGGACCAGATTTCGTTGGTCTCCGGGAAGTGAGTGATGTACTTTTCGTCGTTGCACGGCCAGGTGTCGTCTTCCTGACCTTCTTCGAGCGGCACGCCGACGGAGTGAACCGCAGGCACCCACGGGCGTCCTTCGTTGATGAGATCCATCGCCGCAGCACCCATGCGGGTCATGATGCGCATGTTGCACACGACGTAGGGCGAGTCAGAAATCTCGATGCCGAGCTGCGAGATCGGACCGCCGAGAGGTCCCATGGAGAACGGGATCACGTACATCGTGCGACCCTTCATCGCACCGGTGAACTTCTCCTTGAGGATCGCCTTCATTTCCGTCGGGTCGTACCAGTGGTTGGTCGGTCCGGCGTCCTCTTCCTTCTCGCAGCAGATGAAGGTGCGGGATTCGACACGCGCCACGTCAGACGGCTTCGAACGCGCGAGGAAGGAATTGGGGCGCTTGTCTTCGTTCAGCTTGGTGAACGTGCCCGCCTCGACCATTTCCGAGGTCAGACGATCCCATTCTTCCTGGGATCCGTCGGCGAACTCAACCTTGTCGGGGGTTGTCAGTTCGGCAATCTTCGCAACCCACTCGATCACGTCAGCCGGCGCGTTCGAGGGCGCCGCAGCCTTCACGTCGTCAATCGTGACGGTCATACTTAAGCCTCCTGAGGCGTTGGTTACCTGGATGCATTTGCATCGCAGAATCGTCCCACTGGTGTGTGACGGTGACCCCTCTATCATCTCGCATCGTCGGACAAATGTCACGGGCGAGAAGTCCCACATCGCGGATGTTCACATCCGCATTCGACCGGCGCAAAAGTGCGCAAAACTCGACTTTTCTCCATGGCTCCCCCCGGCTCCCTCCTCGCTCTACCCTCGATCTCACGTCACACATATGACATGCCCTCGCCCAACGCAGTGGTTGCGTGGGCGAGGGCATGCGCTCCCCATGAAAGACGCACGTACTAGGCGGCGCCTCGCTTTGCCTTCATCGCCGCGGCGATGATGAGTCCAATACCGAACAGGAAGCTCATCACACCGACGCCGAGGACGAATCCGGGAATCCACCCCTGACTCATCCACGAGCCAGAACCGTGATTTGGAGTCGATGCGATCGCAGTAGTCACCGCATCGCCTGCCCCTTGATCATGGCTGAGCTGTTCCGATGCCTCACTCTTCGCTGTGGCATCGCCTTCAGCCGTGTCGGCATTGCCAGTCGCGAGCGTCGCGTTCGCTACCGGAGCGCTCGCGAGCGGGGCACTGGGCGGAGGTGCCGACACGATCGGCGTCACACCGTTCGCTCCAGGAGCGCTAATTGGCTGGACGGCAGGAGGTGGTGTCGGAGCAGCCCCACCGGAGCCCCCGGTATTGCCGCCACCGGGCTGCTGCGGTGTCGGAGGTTGCGGCTTGGGCTTTTCCGGCGTGGTGTTTCCATCTGAGGGATCCGTCGGGGCTGGCTTACCGGGATCAGGCTTACCAGGTTCAGGCTTACCGGGATCAGGGTCTTCCCCACCGGTATTACCATCGTCTTTCCCATTGTCGATACTCGGCAAGGTTTGTGTATTAATCGCCTGCATCCCTTCCTTCACTGCCACATCTCCGACAAGGAAGTATGTGCGCAGCGTTGTCTGTCCGGGTGCACCATCGTGACCAACCCACGAATAAGTGAAGTCCACGGTGTACACGCCAGGAGCAGAGAACCAGAAGTTCTGGTGGTCGTGAGAACGCACCGGATATTCCATCGTCTTCTCCGGATGTGCGGAGTCGAGTGAAATTGAAATCGTCTTACCGAGATCCTGATGTCCTGTCATCATGCGACCGGGTCCCTTGAAATCGGTGATACTCACCGTCATTGGACTTGACAGATTCTCGTAGTTGACGAGTTCAGTGGAAAATCCCAGCCACGGCAGAGTTTTTTCCTGTGTTTGTGGAAGTGTCCACACGCCTTTAGCGTACTCGGGAGCGAGGGCAACAAGCTCCGCTAGCGGGTGAGCACTGTGAGCGTTGCGACCAACAGCAAATGCGAATGACCCGGAGGGGCGTTTCACGTCCTGTCCAGGAACTGCGGTGTCGTGCAGATATGTCTCGATACCCTGTTCGCTGTCGGCAGCAGCCATATCCATATGCCCGCGCTGAATCAGCACATTTGGCATGGCTTCACCCCATGCTTCATGCAATGCCTCACGAACTGCACGGGTTTCAGGATCGACAGGCTGTTCTGCGCCTCCATCACCAGGTTGTGTCGGATCTGGTTTATCCGGATTTGTCCCGGGATCCGGAGTCACAGGATCCGGCTGTTCCGGATCAGGGGTGCCAGGATCGGGTGTACCGGGATCAGGCTGAACCGGATCTGTCCCCGATGGGATCTCTGGGAATTTAGATGCATCAGCACCAGCCAAAGGGGTAGTGCACTGCGGTTTGCTCCCCACCGGCAGCAAAGTTGCTTTGGGATCATTCTTTTGACGCAGAGCATTAATTGCCTCGTTGCCGACAACGAACACAATGTCATCCATCGAGTAGGTCGGTTGGCCGTGAGCAATCGTTGCTGAAACACTGGAGTTGAGGACGTAAACACCGGGTTTAGAGAATCCGTAACGCAACGGATACTTCGTCGGTTCAAACATCTGGATCGCACGCGACATCTGTGAGCCCGTGTCCGTAATCGGCATCAGTGCTCCTTCGCGATCCAAACCAATGAGCACACGCGCTCCATGGGGTCCATTGACCAAGTTATCGAACATCGCCTTCTGCGCTGTCAGTGCAGAATAATCAACGGCACTCATATCAACGCCATAGGAAGCCGCGTTTGTATCTCCCTTTGCTGGAGTAAGCCACATCCACTTGTTCTGAGTCTGTTCACTCCAGTAATGCAAGTTGGCGTCGCCTTCAGCCACACAGGTCAAAGTCGAATCGGGAACCTCAATGATCGGGGCGGCGGTGTAGCTCTTGCCAGTCGTATCTTTCGCATCGACAGCAAAGCGCGAATCTTTCAAAGTGTAATGCGCGTAGGCTTCACCAGAGGAAATAACCGTATTCCCCGTATTTCCATACCATTCGAGGGCGCTAGCAATCTCTTCGGGATTGGCTTTTTCAGGTTCGCTAGCGATATCAACGCGATCCGGTTTTGGCTGCTGCGGTTCCTTCAGGCCGAGCTGTTCACGCTGCTGCTCAGCGGTAAAAGAAATCGACGACAGATTCTTTGTCGTGCCTTTGGGGAAACCGACTGCTTCGTCAGGACCAACCAACCAGTATTGAACGATTGGCTTTGATTCTTCGACTGTCCCATCGAGATGGCGTCCTGATGCCTTCCAGGTCAGTTTGTAAATGCCAGCTTCGGAGAACGTCCAGTCTGTATGCCCGTGACTTCCAACCAGCTGGTAAAGAGCTCGAGGTCCTGTCGATGAGAAATAGCGGCGCGGCACACCGTCACCGACGAGGTTAAACACCTCCATCTCTCCCGGTCCTTCAAAATCAACCAGTTCCGTCTTAATGACGTTACCGACAAAATCAGTCGGCACTTCCCATTCGTGAGCGGGATCAAAAGCGCCAAAACCCGCCCACAGGGGCTTCCACCCCGGGTAGAGATGCTGCGGGGCATTCCACAGAATGCGCCCGGGGTTGCCGAGGAAACGCATTTCTGGATCGTCACGCACGACAATACGAGACACCTCAGTACCGTTGTTTGCATCGGGTGCTAGGCGCATACACACCGCATCCGAAGGCATCACTTCAGAACCGTTGACCGCCATCACAGTCAGCTCACCGTGAGAGCGTGTGACATAAGTAGCATCCACGTGTGTTTGGTACAGCAGATCGCGACCAGCGCAGGGGTGAGGAACGCTCTTACCTTCGACCTCCATGGTGAGATCTGATGGAACTTTCACTACGGTATCGCCAGGAACACCAGGTCTGTGTTCGGGGCGGGTTCCATCTCCATCACCGGATGCGCTCGTGTTCCCTGTCTCCGTTGCGGGTTCCGCGCTACTCTCACCACCACCGGTATTGTCTGCTTCATCTTCGCTCCGCTCTGTCATTGGCGTAGCGATTGCCGGGTTATTGAGATCGGCGAAGGAAAGTGAGGAGTCAACGCCATCTGGATTGGCTGAAGCAGCAACTACGTCGGCGGAGCGTTCAGTATCTACCGCATTCAGGATCGGCGTCGACGCAGTATCAGTGGATAGTCCTTGTGCGACAGCTCCGCTTGCAAACATCGCAAACGTGGCTGTTGCCGCGAGAACACCCACTGAGGTGCGCCGCAGCGCCGCCAGTGTGGTTTTTCGTGTCATCATCTGCCTTTCACTGTGGTTGAGGATCGTGGTGTGGGCGAGACGCGCTGGCTCGGTGAGTCAGCACCGCGCCGGTCGCCATGTCAGCGAGCGGGGTCAACATTCACTGCCCCCTGCACTCTCGGTTGCCGCTTCGCGGCGATGATTTTGGAAATCACGCCCTGCTTCGGTGAGAAGATCCAGGCGAGGAAGAAGATCACCGTGACGGTGAGAACGATCGTCCCCCCGGTGGGGAAGTTGAGCGACCACGACAAGTAGAGCCCAATGAATGAGCTGACCGCTCCGATCACGCTGGAAAGAATCATCATCGTGGCGAGTTTGTCAGTGAGCAGTCGCGCTGCTGCCGCAGGGGTGACGAGGAGGGCGAGAACGAGGATGTTGCCAATCGTTCGCACCGAGATGACGACCGCGGCCGTCACGGCGAAGTAGAGAACGAGGTCGAGCCAGAACACAGGAAGGTTCTGTGCGCGGGCGGTTTCACGGTCGAGCGAAACGGTGACGAGTTCCTTATTGAGAAGCAGGATTGTCGCGATAACGACGGCACCGACGACCGCGACCAGCACGATATCGGAGTCAGGAACGCCCGTGATCGACCCGAAAAGAAAACTCGTCAATGACGCGGTGTATCCGTTGATTTGCGAAATGATAATCAACCCGAGGGCAAATGATGCCGCAAAGAAGATCCCGATAATGGTGTCCTCTTTGATTCGACGGTTTTGGGAAAACACCGCAACAAGCACAGCAATTGCCACACCGGCGATCGCCCCACCAAGCAAGAAAGAGCCTTGGAGGACAAAGGCGATGGCAATTCCGGGGAATACACCGTGCGCCACCGCATCGCCGATAAAGGCCATTCCCCGCAATACGACATGCGCTCCAACGACACCGCAGACTAGCGACGACATCACTGAGATCAGCAGCGCTTTGGGCAGGAACGCGAGCGCGGGGTTAGTCAGATCCGAGAAGAAATCGAAGATAGAAATCATGCGCTCACCCCGACGGTTCGCAGTAGCGGAGAGTTCGGTTTGACATTGAATGTCTTGATCCACAGCTGCGGATCAGACAGTTCAATCGGTGTACCCGATGCAATAACGGTGCGGTTGAGCAACACGAGCGAGGAGCACACATCCATTGCCGAACCGAGGTCGTGAGTCGACATCAACAGTGCTGTCCCGCGGGAAGCAAGTTCTTCGAAGAGCTCAAGCAAGAGTTCTTGCGACGGCATATCAAGCCCGGTAAACGGCTCATCCAACAGCAAAATGTCGGGCTGTGTCGCGAGCGCCCGCGCCACCAGTACTCGTTGACGTTGTCCGCCGGATAGCTCACCAACGGGGCGCGAGGCGAGGTCGGACATGCGAACAAGTTCAAGCGCTGAAATAACCGCTTCGTAATCACGAACTCGGGCGTGGCGTAACCAGCCAATGTGTGCGGTGCGCCCCGACATCACCACGTCGTGGACATTAATGGGGAAATCCCATGCGAACTCGTGACGCTGCGGAACGTAGCCGATGCGGCGAGCGGCACGTTTTCCGCTCACCCCCGACACTGAGACGACACCTTCACGAACGGGAATTAAGCCGAGAATGGCGCGCAGCAGCGTTGTCTTACCTGCCCCATTTGGCCCGACGAGACCGGTAAATTCACCGGCTTTGACGCAAATATTGACGTCGTGGAGAACAGGGCGGCGCGAGAGGTCGACGGCAAGCCCCCGCACTTCGAGGGGGTGCACGTCATGCGCACGCACCTGAGGCCCACCCTTGGATTCTGGCGCTGTTGCCGTGCTCTCGCGCGCCGATTCTGAGGCTGTCATCAGTGGCTCTCCCCTGGAGATTCCCCGTCGGCGCGCGCCACGTTACGTTGGGCTTCGCTACGTGCGCGACGCGAACGCGAGGTGAGAATCAATGCCGCGAGCACGAGGACAACAGCGGCGCCGCAGAGAATTCCACCGACGAGCATGAATGTCGAGGACGTCTGCGCGGTACGATCCTGCGCGGCGGCGTCGGTATCTTGCGGTTGCGCGTTGTCGGTGGACGCTGCAGCAACCGCACTGTCATCCGACCAAGTCGCGGCGAATGCGTCCTCGGGATTGACGTCGCCCACAGCAAAACGCAATGTCGCAGGAACCGCAATATCGCTGCCGTCGATCATCTTCGCTTTGAGGACGACGCGAACGAGGTGAATGCCGGGTTCGGTAAACACCCAGTTCGCGTGAGTGTGTGTCTTGAGATCGACCCACACGCCTTGCGCCTCTGCCTTGGCGGAACTCCACAGCTGTTGCGGTGCGCCAAATCCACCGGCTTGAAGGAAGAGGGTAAATTGCCCAGGACCTTGGTGGCCTCCGTATTCGAGAGTGATTCCCCGCGACACGTCCTGCGTCACGCGCGGTGACTGCGTGTTCCATCCCAGCCACGGCACACCGGCGATCTGGGACTGCGGCACTGCCCAGACCTGCTGCCCGCCCTTGGCTCCAACAAAATCGTAGTCACCGGACTCGGGCAGCGTCTGGATCGCGTTTGCCCCGACCTGGAACACAACATCATCGAGGTTTCGCCACACCGGCTGATCCTGCGAATCGTCGCGAACGAGGAACTGCACGGCGTTATCGACGACAATCGGCCCTAGATCGAAGTGCCCCTCACTGGCAACCACGTGTTCGCCAACAGCAGCGATGTGTTCGTCATCAGTAACGGTCTGTTGCAACGCTGGGTCATCGCTGCCCAGTTCTGAGGTGTCGCCATGGTTGCCGTTACCGCCGTTGCCATTGTCACCATTGGGCTCGGCCACAACACGTTGGGCACTGATCTGCGCCGAAACCATGGATGATCCATCAATGGTTGCCGGCTGTACAGCATTCGCTGGCGCTCCGGCAATACTCGTGGCGAGGATTCCCGCTGTCGCGATCGCGGCAAGCAACCGCATTGTGGCACCTCGCCCACGTCCCATCTTCATGGCTCTTCCTTGACTCATTCGCATGTTTTCTTTCGTTCTTCCGTGCGTATCCAGCTGGTTGGTCAACGGTGGTGTGTCGATGGGTGAGCCATACTCAGGATGCTCACCCGTCACCACCGTGGTCGTCGATCGGCAGTCATTGAGTGTGGTGTTTTATGGAGAAAGGCACCTCGCCAACTCGTGTGCATTGGCCTCCATCATGTCGACGTAGTTCGTCACAGTCGTGTCGAACGAGTCGCCATAAATGCGGCAGACCTTGATCCCCAGTCGCCCCGCGAGCTCCGTCAAATCGTTGGCTCTTCCTTCAAGCTGCGGTTCCAAAAACACGGCAGGAACCTTGAGGTTTTGAAGTGTGCGGGTCAGCGCGATGAGATCGCGAGCAGACGGTTCAATCGCGGGATTCGGGGTGACGAAACCGGCGATCTTAATGCCGTATGCCTTGCCGAGGTAGGCGTATCCGTCGTGTGTCGTGACGAGGTAGCGTCGCGACTCAGGGATGGAATTGATCGCCGCCTGGACGTCGTCATTCACCCGGTTGAGTTCGTCAATATAGCTCGCCGCATTGTCCGTATAGTCACGCGCCCCCTCAGGGTCAATGGCGATGAGAGAGTCGCGAATCAACTTGACGTAGGCGATGGCGTTAGCGACGTTTTGCCATAGGTGAGGGTCGAGCTCACCGTGAACGTGTTTTCCGAGCACCGCCTGCGGCAGCAGGTACGTTTCCGTACCCGGTCTACCAAGGAAACGGAAGGCTGGTTCCGACGGAATCTGTTGGAGAGCCTTGCCGGGAACCTCGATAATCGTGTGCGCCGGATCGTATTCGGTGTGGGTGTCGGTCGTCATCCCACCTTCGTGGGTCATCGCATCGCCTTCGATCGTGATGCGCTGATCGTCGAGATTGACGCTAATGTCCTCGTGCCCCTGGTCGAGGATCGTTGCGCCCTCCATACCGGGTACCGACGACGGGTCAACACCGACAGCAAAAGTCACTGTCGTCGACCCCATGGAGATGGGGCGTGACGAATCCGTCAGATGCAGTGCCGCGGAAAAGTCGACCTGGTACACACCGGGTTCGGAAAATGACCACGACACGTGAGTATGCGCGTCAACGGGAAGCGTGACGGAGTCGTCAGCATAGCCGTCGGCGGCATTGAAACCGTCCGCTGAATCAAAGTAGATATCCGGCTGACCGAATGTCGTCGTGAGGAATGCCGCAGCCTGACCGGGACCGCGCACGTCGGTGGCGCTGAGCTTAACCTCAGAGGCGCGCGTGGCGCCGAACTGCGCACCGGCTCCGTGCACCCTCATGCCCAGCCAAATCGTGTCGAGCGAGACATTCTCGACAAGCGGAATCAGCTCAGCGCCGTAACGGGCAGCATCTTCAGCAAGGGTGATGACTTTGACACCGGGACGCACATTCGCTTCGACTGCTCGGATGAGTGAGTGTTCTTCGAGCAGCATGTAGTTCGTCAGCGCGAGGTCAGCGTTGGCAATATTGCGCACGTCACGCAGGGTCGGCTCGTAGGTGTGGGGGTCGGCATTCGCGGGCATCAAACCGGTCACCCGCGCACGGTCTCCCGCCACATGCGAGGCGAGGTCGGTGAGGATGGGCGTGGTTGCCACCACGTCCACCACACCGTCATCGCGTTGCGGCAGTGCCGCCGTCGTCGCGCATGCGCTGAGAGCAAGGCTGCTCACCACCACGCAGGCAGCGACGACGGAACTGGCGCGGCGGGAGCGTCGTACTCGGGTCACAGGACTCGGCGATAACGCAGGATACCGATGCCGAGGAAACCGAATCCCACAGCGAGGACGACGATGGCGAGTGTCAGCACATCGCTACCGGTGCTGGCAAGTCCTCCAGAAGAGGAGTAGCCGGCGGCTTCGAGATCGGCAGCAGTTGGAGTACACGGCTGCCCGTTGGCGTCACGCCACACGGTCTTCGACCCGGCTTTGCCGATCTCAGCACCAATATCGAAGTGGCCGGAGTTCACGCCGGAACCGCTGCCCACATTGAACGTCAAGTTGGTGACACCCGAGATATGCGTGCCATCTTTCATGGTCGCGGTCTGGGTAATGCCGACGCGGTAGGTTCCAGGCTGGCTAAAGATCCAGTTGGGGTGGACGTGGGTGTTGCGCGGGATGGTGATCGCCCCGGAGGCTGAGCCATTGGCACCAGAAAACCAGCGTTGACCGACAACTTGACCGAAGTTACCGGAGGTAAAGACTTCCATCGCGCCCGGGCCGGAGAAGGAGGTCAGCTGCCACACAACCTCGCCCGTGGTTTGGTCAAGAATCGACTTGTTCATGGTGTTGGCGCCCACCCAGGGCACACCCTCGACCTGTGTCTGTCCAATCATCCACACCTTGGTTCCACTTGGGATATTCCCAATCGCTTGCGTAGTGGTGTTGATTGATCGATCACCGAGGGCAAAAGGCAACGACTCAGGGCTCACCCACTGTGCCGGGGACTGACGGTCATCCTTAATTTTTGGCAGTAAGGTGATCGCTCCTGACCCTCCTTCCTGCGTGGGGAAGCACGTCGCTTTCGGGACGGAGGGAGCTGGCGCTGCCGGTGTGGTGGGGGCGGGTGAGGCAGGTTTCTTGCTTGGCGAAGTGGTCGGCTGCGCGGTGGCACCACCGTCGCCGGGGTGAGTTCCTTCGCCTGGTTGTGCCGATGCGCTGTCGCTGGGAGTAGGCTCCGGCGCTTTCTTGGTACCGACGCTCCAGGTGTAGGTGGCAGTGTTCGAGGTGTGCATCTGACCGTTACGTTCACCGGTCGCATTGACCTTCATGGTGTACTCGCCGGGTTCGGTGAAAACCCAGAAGGCGTGAACGTGTGCCGGCTCGACCTGTTCGATCGTTGCCCCGCTCTTCAACTCAAAGGTGTCGCCTTTGAGTAGCGAATCAAACCCGCCACCCATCGGCTTAGATGAGAAGAGGAAAACCTTGCCCGGCCCGGCGACATCAACGAAATTGATATCAATCGTGCCGAACGTGCCGGATTCGGTGTCTCCTTCAGCGACCTCACGAACTCCCATCGTGTCCCATCCCGGCCACAGCAGCTCGGGATCCTGAGTCAACGGGAGTAAGTACCCCTTGGAACCAACCTGCGCAGCGAGGTCGCCGCTGAGTTTGGTGTCAAGATCTTCCATGAGAGCCTTGTCCTTCACCACGAGGGTGACGTTTTCAGGCGCATGTAGGACGTGGTAACCGGTGACGTCCTCTTTGAGTTCAAGCTTGAGTTCACCGTTAACACGCGTGACATTGAAGATGTCCATATGCCCGCTATCGAATGTGAGGTGATCCTCAGCGTGAGCAACCACCGATCCAGCGACACTCACGCTGGCGACGAGGGCAAGCACGCCAGCGGCAACACTGGCAACCGCACGGCGAAGAGTCACGGAATGCACGTGAATCCTTCTCTCATTTGATGGGCAGTGAGGTAGCGCAACACGAACCCTGACGAGCCCTGATGGCACCACTCAACTGATATTGATCATGATTGTCGTTTACACTCTAAATGAGAACGGTTATCACTGTCAATCGGTAGAGGTATGACCTCTCCCACCGCGCCTCACCCATGTATCTGAGTAAGGTTCACCCTTGAAATCTCAACAAAAATCGTCACTCAGTTGAGGAAATCATGGCGCACGATCGCCGCGTCGCGCGCTGCGCCAACACCGATGACAGACACGCGCACTCGCGACAACTCTTCAATGCGTTCAACGTAGCGCTGCGCATTCGCTGGCAGGTCGGCAAAACGACGAACTCCAGTAATATCTTCATCCCACCCCGGGAGCATCTCGTAAATCGGGCGCGCGTGATGGAACGCTGTTTGATCAATCGGCATCTGTGACGTCCGCTCCCCATCGACGTCGTAAGCAACACACACCGGAATCTCGGGGTACCCCGTCAGCACATCGAGCTTAGTCATCACGAGATCTGTCAAACCGTTGACTCGGGTGGCGTAGCGCCCCACCACAGCGTCGAACCAGCCGCAGCGCCGCGCACGCCCGGTGGTCACGCCATATTCGCCACCTCGCTGTCGCAGCTCGTCACCGTCGCTGCCGTGGAGTTCTGTGGGGAACGGCCCCTCGCCGACGCGCGTGGTGTAAGCCTTCGTCACGCCGACGACCGAATCGATCCGAGTTGGTCCAACCCCCGTTCCCGTGCAGGCGCCGCCGGCGGTTGCGTTGGAGGAGGTGACAAAGGGGTAGGTGCCGTGATCGATGTCGAGCATCGTCGCCTGTCCGGCTTCAAAAAGGACTGTCTTCCCCTCGTCAAGTGCATCGTTGACCAGCAGTGAGCCATCGACGACCATCGGGCGAATCCGCTCGGCATAGGCGAGGAGCTCGTTGACGACCTCCTCACTTTCGATGGCTCTCTTGTTGAAAACCTTGACCAGCAGGTGATTCTTGTTCGACAGTGCGCCTTCGACCTTTTGCCGCAGAATCGACTCATCGAAGAGATCTTGTACCCGCAATCCCACACGATTCATCTTGTCGGCATAGGTCGGACCGATCCCGCGTCCGGTGGTTCCGATCTGGCGTTTGCCCAGGAACTTTTCCGTCGTGCGATCCATCACCCGGTTGTACGACGGGATGAGGTGCGCATTCGCCGAGATTCTCAGACGCGAGGTATCGATGCCGCGGGCTTGAAGCGCTTCGATTTCTTCAAACAACACCTCCGGATCAATAACAACACCATTGCCGATCAGTGCCGTTACACCCTCGGAAAGGATCCCCGCAGGCAACAGATGCAGCGCATATTTTTCGTCCCCGATGACGACGGTATGCCCCGCGTTATTCCCTCCGTTGAACTTGACGACGAGGTCGACGCTGCTGCCGAGCTGGTCGGTTGCCTTGCCTTTCCCTTCGTCTCCCCACTGGGCTCCAACAACGATGACCGCAGGCATGTGTGGCTCTCCTTCTCGCTGACACACCGCTCGACAGCGTGTCGATTCGTCACGTCGCGAGTCTATCGAGCCTGTTGGAGGGCATGGGCGAGCCATACAGGATTTGAGACGAGCGCGAGATCGTTAGCGCACATGATTGAAGGGTGAGCCATCGTGGAGATGATGGCTCACCCTTCCTATCGTTCGGCTCAGTCGTCAAGCAGCACTTGATCGCTCAACGGCGTGCGGTTACCGAAACGATGATTCGTCATCGCGATCGCCTGCTCGTGAACGAACGGGAGGATTTCGATGCGCCCGGCAGTGGTGAACGGCGCGTCCCACACCGCGACATCGATGGATCCTTCGACAGCGCGTCGCAGCTCGTCGCCGCTTTCCCCAACGATACGAACACGCTCATCGTATGACGCCAACGATTGCGCCATCCGAGTGCGGAAGTCATCAGCTGACTCGACAACCGTTTCGACACCGTAACGTGCAAGCAACGACGTGATCTCACTGGGGAGGAACTGCGGTGTCGACACCAGCATCTCCATGTCGGTCACACCACCACCAGCGAAGTGACGAATGCACCACGCCGGATCAATGTCGGCAATACGCGAACCGCCATCCTCTTCCTGTTCAATATCACCGACGGCGAGACCGGCGGAGATTCCACGCAACACGTCCCACGTCGTCGCTTCTTCGCCGAAACGCAGCGTGACCGGAGTGGGAATGTAGCGCAGCACGTTGCGTTCGACGGGGATGCGACTGGGATCGTGGCACACGTCGAACTCGGTATTGACCGCATGCTGGTCGGATTCGACCGCGATCACGAGCTTTTCGTAATCCGAGTCGCTGAGCAGGCGCTTGCCCACCGCGATAATGTCGCGCAGCGGTTGTTTCGTCACGTGGGCGTCGCGCTCGACAACCGGCGGATAGTCACTCTCACCACGCTTAGCATCGAGGTTCGGTTCAACAGGTGTGAACGTCCCGAATCCGAACAGGTAGTTCGGACCGCCTGCTTTCGCGCCTTCACCAACCACGGAACGCTTCCATCCACCAAACGGCTGGCGACGCACGATCGCGCCGGTGATCCCGCGGTTGACGTAGACGTTGCCCGCTTCCACGTTGTTCAACCAGTAGTTGATTTCGTCGGGGTCGAGCGAGTGCAGACCAGCGGTGAGCCCGTACTCTGTCATGTTCTGCGCGGCGATCGCTTCGTCCAAGGTGTCGACTCGCATCACGCCGAGAATCGGTCCAAAGTATTCGGTGAGGTGGTATTCGCTGCCCACCTCGACACCGGAGCGCACGCCGGGCGACCACAGTCGGTTGGTGTCGTCGAGGCGACGTGGCTTGATTTCCCACTTCTGTCCCGGTTCCAGCGTGGTCAAGCCGCGCATGAGTTTCTCACCAGGTTCGAGACTGAGCGGTCCCATCTGCGCCGACAAATCGTCGGCCCAAGCGATGTGCAAGGAGCGCACGGCATCGAGGAGCTGGTCATGAACGCGACGCGAGAAACCAGTCGATCCCACAAGGATGACGTAGGAGCACGCCGAACACTTCTGGCCAGCGTGACCAAACGCCGACTGGACAACATCCTTGACAGCGAGATCAAGGTCTGCGGATGGGGTGATAATGATCGAGTTCTTGCCCGAAGTTTCCGCCATGATATTCATCGTCGGATCCCATGAACGGAACAGCTGCGCAGTCTCCGCCGCACCGGTGAGCACGACGCGCTCAACACGCGGGTCAGTGACGAGTTGCTGTCCGAGTTCGCGCTCGCCAACGTTGACCAATCCGAGCACGTCGCGCGGCACACCCGCTTCCCACAGGCATTCGGCGATCAGCGCACCACAGCGGCGAGCCACCGACGCCGGCTTGAACACCACCGCAGATCCAGCGGCAAGCGCGGCGAGCACGCCACCCGCGGGAATAGCAAGCGGGAAGTTCCACGGTGGGGTCACCAGGGTCATCGCCACCGGTTCGAAGGTGACGCCGGGGATCTGCTCAAGCACGAGCGCCTGCTCGGCGTAGTAGTGGGCAAAGTCCGTCGCTTCGGAGACCTCGACATCCGCCTGCTCGAGAGACTTGCCGAGTTCAGCACCTGCTACCTCAATGAGGTCACCGCGTCGACGCGCAATCTCAACACCGGCACGGTGGATGATTTCAGCGCGCTCAGCGGCACTCTTCTTTGCCCACTTCCCCGCTCCGCGACGAATCTTGGCAAGCGTCGCGTCGAGTTCCTCAGCATCGTCAATTTGCGCTTCATCAGCGGTGTCAATACCGAGGGTTGAGGTCGGAATGCGCTGCGCGATCCCACGCGCCCATTCGAGGTTCGCCGGCAGCGCAGGGTCGGAATCGGGAGTATTCGTAAACGTCCAGTCGCCTGAGGGAGTACGAACCGTACGGGCGAGATCCTCGGCGCTCTCCTCCAATCGGTTCTGAACACGATTCGATCCACAGCGACGATCCCCCTCGGACTGCATCTGCTTGACAGCGGCGAGGAAACGTGCCTTTTCCTTATCAAATGCCTGCACACTCGTGCCGATATCGAAGATTGACGCCATGAAGTTCTCGTCAGCCGAGTTTTCTTCCAGTCGCCGCACGAGGTAGGAAATCGCGACGTCGTACTCTTCAGGGTGGACGACAGGGACGTAGAGCAACAGGTTACCGACATCGGCACGAACAGCAGACGCCTGCTGCGTCGCCATGCCGGACAGCATTTCAAACTCCACCCCGTCACGCACACCGCGTTCGCCCGCGAGCTCCCACGCCGCGGCAACGGTGAAGAGGTTATGCCCGGCAACACCGAGGCGGATGTTGGCGATACGTTCGGGAGTCATCGCCCAGTTGAGGATCCGCAGGTAGTTCGCGTCAGTTGCCTGCTTCGATTCCCACGTCGTCATTTCCCAGCCGTGCATCAAGGCATCGACGCGTTCCATCGCAAGGTTCGCACCCTTGACGACACGAACCTTGATCGGCGCACCTCCGCGAGCGCGGCGAGCTGCCGCCCAATCCTGGAGATCCTTCATGCAGTCGAGGGTGTCGGGAAGGTAAGTTTGGAGCACAATCCCGGCTTCGAGACCGATGAGCTCATCACGATCGAGGATGCGTTTGAACACGTCGATTGTGAGGTGGAGGTCGTGGTATTCCTCCATATCGAGGTTGATGAACTTCGGCGTCGCGGCTGACGCAGCGTACTGGTAGAGCGGCAGCAGCTGTTCGACAGCATGGTCGACAACCTGGTCGTAGCCCCACGGGTTGTGCGGCCCGGTAACAGCAGACACCTTAAGGGAGACGTAGTCGACGTCATCGCGTTCAAGGAGCCGACGGGTTTCGCGCAGTCGCTTCGCCGCTTCCTTGTCGCCGAGCACAGCCTCGCCGAGGAGGTTCATGTTCAGACGCGATCCCTCGGCGCGCAGTCGCTGAATCGCAGGACCCAGCTTGTCGTCGGTGACGTCAACAACGAGGTCGCCAACGAGCCGAGCGAAAACTTTGCGCGCGGCAGGGACGGACAACTCGGGGACAAAACGCCCGGCAGTACCACCGATGAGTGCCGGCACACGCAGGTACCACGGCAGGAACGCGGGGTTCTTAGCACCGATTTGCGATAGGTGCGCCGCGGCAACGTTGCGATCTTCAGGACGCACCACGCCATCAACGAACGACACGGTGTAGTCGAGCCCATCCTCATCGTCGAGGACGTCGGCAAGCAACTTCGCTGCCGGGTCGATGGGGTACTCGTTGGAGTCATCTGCCCACTTGCGTGCGGTGACGAGTGCACGCTCGGCGATAGCTTCAAAATCAGTGGGGGTGTGCGGATTGCCCATGGATTGCTGTCCCTTTCCCTCAGTGCATGTGGTCGATATCTGCAGCACAGAAGTGCATGCGCTCACCACCAGCATAGTGGCGTCTCACACAGTCGAGGAAGTGTTTGGGTGCGGGTGGAACCGTCTTGACATCGATTCCACCCGCACGCGAGTAACAAATTGTGATGATATTGAACGGTGTCGTTTTAGCGTGCTTCCGCGACGGCGCGATCGAATTCGTCGTCGATTTCCGCGTTAGCGCGGTAAGTAAGCATCGACACGATCACTGCGGCTGCAAGGTTGAAAACGAAGCCGGGCAGGATTTCGTACAGATCGAAAATTCCGCCGGAGATGTTGCCCCACACCGCGGTGGTGACAGCACCCACGATCATCCCGGCAAGCGTGCCTTGTCGCGTCAGACGACGCCAGTACAGAGCAAGGAGCACGATCGGACCGAAGGAAGCGCCGAACCCTGCCCAAGCGAAAGCGACGAGTGCAAGGATCGTGTCCGAGGGATTCCATGCCAGAAGCGCCGCAACGACTGACACTGAGCCGACACCGATGCGCCCGAGAAGCACGCCGTTGCGGTCACTGAGATCTTTCTTCATAAAGGCGCGGTAGATGTCTTCAACGAGTGCCGATGACGTGACGAGTAGCTGTGAGGAGATCGTCGACATGATGGCGGCGAGGATGGCGGCGAGCATGAATCCGGCAATCAGCGGGTGGAACAGGAGCTGCCCCAGTGAGATGAACACGGATTCGGGGTTAGCTAACTGCGCTTGGTCGTGCTTGTACACGACGACACCAACGAGTGCCGTGACGGCGGCTCCAATGGCAGCCAGTGCCATCCAGCCGATGCCAATGGCGCGAGCGCGACGCGCCTCTTTTGCCGAACGCAACGCCATGAACCTCACGATGATGTGAGGCTGTCCGAAATAGCCAAGCCCCCATGCGAGTGCCGAGACGATCCCCATCGTGGTCGCGGCGGTGATTTCCCCGTGCGTCCACGACAAAACCGATGGGTCGACGGAACGGATGCCGTCAATCATCGGTCCAATACCGCCCACGTGGAGGATGCCGACGATGGGGACGAGGATCAGCGCGGTGAGCATCATCAGCCCCTGAACGACGTCCGTCCACGACACGGCGAGGAACCCACCAACAAGGGTGTAGAGAACGACAATACCGGCAACCATTGACATGCCAAGTCGGTAGTCGAGGTTGAAGGAAGACTCAAAGAACGTCCCGCCCGACACCATTCCCGAGGAAACATAGAAGGTGAAGAACACCATGATGATGATGCCGGCAACGACGCGGATCGAATTTGAGCTGTCGCGCAAGCGCGATCCAAGGAAGGACGGGATAGTGATGGAGTCCGACGAGATCTGTGAATAGGAACGAAGACGAGGGGCGACGAGTTTCCAGTTAAACCAGGCACCAATCGTCAAACCGATCGCGATCCAAAACTCAATAAGACCGTTGAGATAGAGGGCACCTGGCAATCCCATGAGCAGCCACCCCGACATGTCGGATGCTCCGGCGGAAAGTGCTGCAACCGCCGGCCCGAGCTTGCGCCCGCCAAGCATGTAGTCATCGAGATCATTGGTGCGGTTGTAGGCGAGCAATCCGATCATGATCATGGCGACGAGATACACGATCATGGCGATGGCTTGGTAGGTCATTTCCGTCATGCGCGGTGTCCTTTGTGAGAGTGTCATGGTCGCGTCCACAC
>JAEZVQ010000165.1 GCA_023420745.1 Actinomycetes bacterium | reverse complement strand
GAGCCCACGTGGATCTCACCGTAGCCACCATTGGCGCCGCCCACGGGCTGCGCGGTGACGTCATGCTCAGCGTGCACACTGACGTGCCGGAAGAACGCTTCTATCCCGGCGCCACATTCGCGACTCGTGGTCTTGCGAGCGGGAATCTCACGCTGATCGATGCCCGTGTCCACAAGGGGCGCCTCGTTGCCCACTTCGAGGGGATTGACGACCGTACAGCAGCAGAACAACTGCGCGGGCTCGACCTCGTCATTAATTCCGATGATGTCGATGACGAGGAAGAAGACGCCTGGTATCCGCATCAGTTGCGTGGTTTGCGCGCACTCACTCCGGAGGGGGCGCTACTCGGGGTCGTGAGTGACCTCGTCGTGGGTGCGGCTCAGGATCTCCTCGTCGTCAGTCATGACGGTCGCGATGTGCTCGTGCCCTTCGTGGCGCAGATCGTCACCGACGTTGACACCGACGGTGGGATCGTCACCATTGACGCACCCGGTGGTCTCTTCGACGACGAGGAATGACCCGATGCGTTTTGACCTCGTGACGATCTTCCCCGAGTTCTTCTCTGTCCTCAATCTGTCGCTCATGGGACAGGCTGTGAACAACGGCACCGTGTCGATCGGGGTGCATAACCTGCGTGACTGGGCTCCCGGCGTGCATCGCAGTGTCGACGACTCACCCTACGGTGGTGGTGCCGGCATGGTGATGACGCCGACAGTGTGGGGCGAGGCACTCGACACCATCGTCACCGACCACACCGTCCTCGCCATCCCTACCCCGTCAGGACAACCATTCACGCAGGCAATGGCACGTGAATTGAGCCGTCGCGACCACATCGTCATCGCGTGCGGACGATACGAGGGAATCGACCAGCGTGTCGCCGAGCACTACTGCGGTCGCGGAATCCGCGTTGTCGAATACTCCATCGGAGACTACGTGCTCAACGGTGGGGAAACAGCGGCGCTCGTCCTCATTGAGGCGGTGGCTCGGTTGCGCGAGGGATTCATGTCGAATCCGCAATCGCTCGTCGAGGAATCATTTGAGGATTCGCTGCTCGAATACCCCGCCTACACGCGCCCGATCGAATGGCGCGGTCTCGACGTTCCCGAGGTATTGCGCTCAGGTAACCACGCGGCAGTCGAACGGTGGCGCCGCGACCGCTCGTTGGAGCGCACAGCCTCGCGCCGCCCCGACCTCATTGCTGCCCTCGACCCGACGACGCTCGATCGTCACGACCGTGAGATTCTCGCGCGCAACGGGTGGGCGCATGCCGGTGGAGCCTGGCGTGCGATTTCAGTGGGCGAGGTGAGCGGCGCCCTCAATGACCATCAGTGTGAACAACTGCGATCCCTCGCCGCGGCAACATTTGTCGACGCTTGCCCGCCGTCCTTGCCTACTGACGCGATTGATGCTCACGTCGAGCACATGTTCGCACCCGTTCAGTGGCGGCACTGGGCAAGCGAGGACGACATTGTTCTTGTCGTTGCCACTGTCGACCAGGTGGTCACCGGCTACGCACTCGCGCGGTTCCACACGCGCGCAAAGCCCGCCGAGGGATTCCCCGAGGGAGTGCTGTCGCGCTGGGCTGGAGACGAATACATCGTTGTCGACAAATGCTACGTCGATCGTGCATGGCGTGGTAGCGGTGTTGCCGGCGCACTGCTTGGCACCGTGATCGAGAAGATTCGCAACACCCACCCCGGAACCAACACAGCAATCCTTGGTACCCATCACGATAACCGCCGGGCACGCGAGTTCTACCGTGCTCACGGATTTCGCAAACGTGGGCGCCGAACCTACGTGGTGGGTGGAATTGTGAACGATGACGTCGTCATGGTGTGCGACCTCACCCCATGACCCTTCACCGTGTACTCACCGGTATGGCACAATGAGAGGCGCTGACTGTAGAAGGTGCAACCTGCCGCAGGGGGACACCGGATTCTGCGGTCACACCCGGAGTCGGCGGGTCACGCACCCGCCCGAGACCACAGCTTTGACCTGCGGCAGTGCTGTGGAGGAGAACAACGACAATGCAGAGACTGGATGCAGTCGACGCGCCTTCGATGCGCGACGACATCCCCTCGTTCAACCCCGGCGACACCGTCAAGGTTCACGTCAAGGTCACCGAAGGTGCCCGCACGCGTATCCAGGTGTTCCAGGGAGTTGTCATTCGCCGTCAGGGCGAGGGCGTGCGCGAAACCTACACCGTTCGTAAGATTTCCTTCGGTGTCGGAGTTGAGCGTACTTTCCCCGTTCACACCCCGACCGTCGACCGTGTCGAGGTCGTTACTCGCGGGCGTGTGCGTCGCGCGAAGCTCTACTACCTGCGTGATCGTCACGGCAAGGCTGCGAGGATCCGCGAGAAGCGCGAAAACTGAGCGATTGAGACGCGCCCCGGAGGTTCGCCTCCGGGGCCGTCGTTCATTGTTGTCACCCAGCCCCGATAGTTCCTATCCCCGAAGAAAGCCTCCACCCCACAGTGTTCACTCGAACTTCACGAGGTCGTCACGCCCGCCCCATTTCCTTGCCGCGTCACGCCGAGGCAGACAGCGTGAAAGAAGGCGGAATTGGGGCGCGTATCCTCGAGGGGTTGACCATCCTCGTTGTCGCCGTATGTATTTCGGCACTGATTCGGATGTTCCTCTTCCAAGCGTTTTGGATCCCTTCAGGGTCGATGAAACCGACGCTAGAAATCCGCGACACCGTCATTGCATCACGCTTGACACCAGGGATCCACGACGTGCGCCGCGGCGACGTTGTCGTCTTCGAGGATCAACTCGGCTGGTCGACGAAATCTGAGCCTGACGGCGGGTTCGCCCAGTCCGTCAATGATTTCCTCACCTTCGTTGGTCTGCGTGCGAACTCATCTGACTACTTTTTCGTCAAGCGCGTCATCGGAGTTGGCGGTGACCACGTGCGCTGCTGCACCGTCGATGGTCAGCTCGAAATCAACGGGCAAGCGGTGAGCGAACCCTACCTCGCGCCCGGCGCGGATAACGCGATGCTTCCCTTCGACATCACCGTTCCCGACGGGCACCTGTGGGTGATGGGAGACAACCGCAACAACTCTGCAGACTCGCGCTTCCACATGGGCGGGGGGCAAAGCCCGTTCGTACCCGTCGACTCCGTGGTTGGACGCGTGTGGCGCGTGATCCTCCCGTTTGGTCATTTTTCTGACCCGAACCACAATGAGATCTTTGCCACTGTCCCTGAACCAGTTGTCGGGAAGTCCAGCGTTGCTGTCCCGAGCGAATCTGCGACAGCGCAATAGTGATGGTTGAGCCGGCGCAGATGATCGTGACTCGCACTACTGCCGGGACGACATATGAGCGTGAACTTGCGGAAAAATACGGCGTCGTGGTCGGTGTCGACGAGGTCGGTCGAGGCTGCCTAGCCGGTCCTGTCACCGTGGGCGTTGCCACGATGGGGTGCGGTGAGGTGCCCGCAGGGCTCACCGACTCGAAACTACTCAGCCCCTCCACGCGCGCGCGACTCATTGGGCAGGTCAGTGCGTGGGGTACGCCATGCGCGGTGGCGTCGGCGACAGCGGAAGAAATTGATCGATGGGGGATCATCCACGCGCTTCGCCTTGCCGGGTGGCGCGCACTTGAATCGCTGTATCGACGGGGTCTCACGCCCGGTGTGATTCTCCTCGACGGAAGTCATGACTGGCTGAGCGCCGACCTCATGTCCGCCGAGCAATGCCCGATCGAACTCCCACCCGTCATCACGCGCGTCAAAGCCGATCGGGACTGCGCGGTGGTTGCCGCGGCATCAGTACTCGCAAAGGTGAGTCGTGATGCGGTGATGACCACCGTCGGCGACCCTGGGTATCGCTGGGAATCGAATAAAGGGTACGGATCTTGTGCGCATCGCCAGGCGATTGAGCTGCTGGGAATTCATCCGCTACACCGCCATACTTGGAACCTCGGTGCGCCCGCCACGACAGGGCAATAGCGCGGATGTGACGAGGACATTGATGACAACCGGTTGCCCGGTACGACGTGCCCGTATTGACAAGGACGCTCAGTCGTTGACAATTGAGGGCGATGGCCGCAGTTTTTCGCGGGGCTCCATGCGATGACAGGTGAATTGTGAACCCAGAAATCGAAAACTACGAGAACAATCTCGAACTTGACCTTTTCCGCGAGTACCGCGACGTCATCAACCTGTTCTCCTACGTGGTGGAAACTGAACGGCGTTTCTACCTGTGCAACAACGTGGACGTGCAGGTGCATCCCGTTGGTGCCGACGTGTTCTTCGAGGTGCGGATGACCGATGCATGGGTGTGGGATATCTACCGTTCTTCCCGATTCATCAAATCGGTGCGAGTGATGACTTTCAAGGACATTAACGTCGAGGAACTGTCGAAGTCCGAGCTGGAAATCCCGTGATTTTCCCGCATGCGAATTCACTGAAATTTCCGCGCTGCAAAAGATCATCAACAGGGGTGAGCGTCAACCGTTCGCTCAACGCTGTGGATTAGCGAGTGACCCACAGGCGATCGTCCGCGCATTCTCGCGACGCGGTGACCTCCCGACACCCTGGTGTCGAACAGGAGGTGACAGATGCCACCCATTCGACATCGCCGCGGCGCCATGGGCGAAGCCATTGCCGCGCACTATCTCGAAGAACAGGGATGGACGATCCGCGAACGCAACTGGCGTTGCCGAGGATCGGAAATCGACATTATTGCCAAGGATGACAACACGCTCGTTTTCGTTGAGGTGCGGACTCGGCGAGACAACGACTTCGGCTCAGCACTCGAATCCGTCACGAAAACCAAACTGCGAGCGTTGCGCCGAGGCATGGCTCAGTTCCTTCATGACCACAAGGAGATCGTCCCAGTCCGCCTCGACATCGTGACCGTCACGTGCACAGGTGCGC
>JAEZVQ010000150.1 GCA_023420745.1 Actinomycetes bacterium | reverse complement strand
GTCGCGCAACACAGTCGCGACCTCATGCCGGTTACCGTCGAGGATCGTCGTCCACAACCGCGGATCCGAAGCGGCGATTCGGGTAGTGTCGCGCAACCCCTGCCCAGCGAGGGCAAGTGCCTCGTCGCTGGCGTCAATCAAGCGCGCTCCGAGGATCGACGCGACGACCTGGGGGACGTGGGAAATCAGCGCGACAGCACGGTCGTGGTCGCAGGCACTCATGATGGAGGTACTCGCCCCGAGGTCAGTGCCGAGGTCGCGAACCCGCAGGACGGCTTCCGCGTCGGAGTCCGCATGAGGGACGACCACCCAGGGGCGTCCGATGAAGAGATCGCGATCAGCAGCCCCCACGCCGCTGCGTTCCCGCCCAGCCATCGGGTGACACGACACGTAGCGCGAGGCGGCGTCAGTGCGGGCAATGACTGTCGAAATCACCCGGGTCTTCACCGAAGCCACATCCGTGACGGTGGCGTGGGGGAATCGCTCGAGTGCGTCGAGGACGCATGTGGCGGTGACGTCGGGCGGTACCGCGACAATGACGAGTGCCGGCTCGGGATCGCCTGGTTCGGGGGCACGCCCGGCTCCGAGGTCACTGGCGAGCGCGACAGACACCGGCGAGGCATCCTCGATGACGACCGTAATACCGGCGTGGGAGAGAGCGAGCGCAATGGAACCGCCGATGAGACCGCAGCCGATAATGAGAACCGGGCCGGTCGTGCGAAGAGGGCGTCCGTCGAGTGCGGGCGCTGTCGTGGAGGCATTCACAGGTCGACGCTGCGGTAGAGCTCGGTGAGGACACTGCCGTCGATGCGCCGGATCACACCGGGGTGGAGTCGACCGATTTTCACCGGACCAAACTGGGTGCGAACCAACTCGATGACGGGGAATCCGACAGATTCGAGGAGGCGACGCACGATGCGATTTCGCCCTTCGTGCAGCGTGAGCTCCACTAGGGTGATTTCCCCGTAGGTGTCCTTAATGTCGAAAGCGTCGACGCGGACGGGACCGTCGTCGAGCGTCACCCCACGCAGCAGCTTCCCACGCAACCCTCGGGGAACCTCGCCGGGAACCGTTGCCACGTAGGTTTTTGGCACCTCCCACGAGGGGTGCATCAAACGATGGGCGAGTTCGCCGTCATTGGTCAGCAGAATCAGCCCCGCTGTGTCGGTATCCAAACGACCGACGTGGTAGAGGCGCTGCGGGTACTCGACGACATAGTCACCGAGGCAGGGACGCCCCTCAGGGTCGCTCATGGTCGACACCACCCCGACCGGCTTGTTGAACGCCAACGTCACCGAGGTGCGGTCAAGCAGGATGCGCTCCCCATCGACGTGGATGGTCTGGCGATCCGGATCGACGCGGATACCGAGCTGGCGCACCACGTGACCGTCGACTTTGACACGTCCGGAGGTGATGAGAATTTCTGCGTGGCGGCGCGACGCGACCCCCGCTTGAGACAGCACCTTCTGCAGGCGCACACCGTCGGCAACATGGGGGTCGTTTCTCATGAGAGCTCCAAACTGGTCGATAGCTGGGGGATTTCTGATGCGTCGGGAAGCAGTGGTGCGAGCGGGGCGAGTTCGTCGAGGCTGCGAAGCCCCATGCGTTCCAAGAACGTGTCGGTGGTGACGAATAAGCCGGCTCCGGTGGGGGTTTCACCGCGGCGCTCAACGAGGTCGCGGGCGAGGAGATTGCGCAACACACCATCGACACTGACCCCGCGAATCGCCGCAATTTGTGAGCGGGTCACCGGCTGGCGGTAGGCAATGATCGCAAGCGTTTCCAGCGCGGCAGGTGTGAGTTTCGCGGTGTGGTCGTCAACGACGAAACGGGTGACGTCCTCGTCATAGTCGGGCGAGGAATAGAATCGCCAGCCTCCAGCGATTTCGCGCAGTTGAAAACCGCGTTCTTCCCGCAGGTATTCCGTGGCGAGGTGCTGGAGGCGCTCGTGGATCTTCGCACTTTCCGCGTCGAGAACGTCGGCGAGCATGTCGACGCTGACGGCGGTGTCGGCGACGATGAGGATCGCTTCAATCCTCGCGTCGAGCGCGTGCCTCACTCTTGGCCTCCCGTCAATAGGTGATCTGTTGACTCGCCTCATCGGTGTGCGCACGCGAATCCGTGTGCGTGTGGTCACCGGTGTCAGTGTTTAGTGTAGCGTCCTCGGGATCGTGGTCGGCATCGATGACCAAGTCATCGGTATCGACCTCACGCCCCGACCACACGACAGTGAGGGGAGTCGCCGGGTCGGACTGGTCGAAGGTGACGATGCCCTGGCGAAAAAGGTCGAGGAGGGCAAGGAAGCGCGACACCACGGTATTGAGGTCGGGTGCTGTGCGGCACAGGTCAATGAATGTGGCACGACCGCATTCGCGCAGTCTCGCCAGAAGATACTCCGCTTGCGGGCGTACGGGGACGAGCGGGTCGTGCAGGTGCGTGGTGGTCACCTGCGGTGGCGTGCGGGTAAAGGCGTCGACGGCGAGAGCGGCGAGCATATCGGGAGTGACATCCCACTCGATTTCTGGCAAGAGTTGGGCAAAACGCGCCTCCAGTGCCGCAGCGCGCGGACGCACACCCACGTTTGCCGCTTCAAGACCGCCGAGAATTGC
>JAEZVQ010000148.1 GCA_023420745.1 Actinomycetes bacterium | reverse complement strand
TCGTTGGTTGTTTGTTGGTCGTTGCTTGCGGAAGGATCGTGTCGAGATGGCGGATCGCGCCCTGCGTGGAATGCAGATCGGATCGAAGTCGCTGGAGACCGAAGAAGGAATTGTCTTCGCCGAGCGCTCACTCAAGCGTTACCAGTGCGAAAACGGTCACGTGTTCACGGTCACGATGGCAGCTGACGCAGATGCGCCAGCCACGTGGGAGTGTCAGTGCGGTGCGCCCGCCGACTACCTCGGCGAGACCGAACCGGAAGAACAGAAAGCGACAAAGCCGGTTCGCACCCACTGGGACATGCTGCTCGAGCGTCGTAGTGAGGAAGAACTCGAGACACTGCTACAAGAACAGCTCGAAATGCTGCGTCGAGGCGAACTTCACGACGGCGTCGCCTACCAGCGCTGATATCCCGCATTCGCTGACTCGAATCGCGATGTCAGCGCCCAAGGAGCCGCCCAATACCCCACGCGGTGACGTGGCGCAGTTCCTCGACCATAATGTCCCACGACATTTTCGACGCGCCCGCACGGCGTTCAACGAATGTGATCGGTACCTCCACAATCGTCGCGCCGCGCGCATCGAGTCGGTACGTCATTTCCACCTGGAAACCGTAGCCGCGCGATTTAATCTCGTCGAGGATGCCGTCATTGAACAGCGCAGTGCGATAGACGCGCATCCCCGCGGTGGCATCGCGCACGCGCATAGCCAGCATGGCACGGATGTAGAGGTTCCCCGCCTGAGACAAGGCGACTCGCGGGAGCGACCAGCCCAGTGTGCGCCCACCGTTGACCCACCGGGATCCAATGACGACGTCCGGATGGTCATCATCGAGAGCCCGGTCAATCGTTCGCACGACGTCGACGACGCGGTGGGATCCGTCGGCGTCCATTTCCACGACGAAGTCATAGCCGTGGTCACGAGCCCAGGAAAAACCGTCGAGGTAGGCGCTGGCCAGCCCGGATTTTGCCGGTCGCACGAGCAGCTTAACAGTCAGCGCCGTGTTGTCTGACAACCTGTCGTCACCGGGTGAAGAGGAGTGGTCACGAAGCGTGCCGCCCAAAGATGCGACCCACTCCCCTGTCCCATCCGGGCTGGAATCATCAACGACGAGGATGTCGACGCGTGCGCGCTGCCACCCGACAGTGTGGTCGCGAATGAGGGTGAGGGTGTGCGGGAGCGTGTCGCGTTCGTTATACGTCGGGATGACGATGAGGACGCTCGGGCGTGAATCCTCGTCAAACGTAGTGGCGACGATGTCGTCGCGTGTGTGTGTCATCGGCGTCTATCCTTCACAAACAGTGTGGTCAGCGGGGTGGGGATGAGTTGGATTGTGATGAGCGGGATTGAGACCGACGGTTGTCGCGTTGGCTTCGGCGCGGTGTCGCATTTCGCCACTGCAGGAGTGTCACCACTCCCCCGACGAGCGAGAGAATCGCAGCGATCCCCATGGCGAGAGCATCAATCATGTCACCGTATTTCGCGGAAAATGTCAGGGACGAGCGCAACATGATGGTGTCGACAGCCCAGTGTGGGACGTACATCGAGGTGAGATGTCTGACTTCCCCGTCGGGGCGGATCACCGCCGAAACACCGTTGGTCGATACCTGGATCGCGGTGCGCGACAGGCTCAAGGCGCGAAGCTTGAGCATCTGCAGCTGCTGTGTCGACTCAGCCGAGTACCCGAATGACGAGTTATTGGTGGGGATGATGATGAGCTGACCGCCGTCGCGCACTCCCTCGCGTGTCACCGACTCGTAAGCGACTTCAAAACAGATACCCACGGCCACCGGGATCACGCGACCGTCATTGAGGGTGATGCTGAGTAGCCCCGGCTCGGTGCCGGGGAACATATCAACCGACACGCGCGCAGTTTCTTTCGACAAAATCGCCAGCGTGTCGCGGTAGGGAATGTACTCGCCGAACGGCACCGGTAGCTGTTTAGTGTAGGAGGCACGTGGCGCCTCATCACCGGGATACCACACGATCATGTCGTTGTAGCGGGCTTTCGGCGTTGCTGTATGGCGCACTGCACCGGCGAGGATCGGCACACCGGATCGGTTAACGAGGTCGGTGAAGAGCTGTCTCGTATCGTCGTCGGCACGCGGGTCGCGATCGAGGGCGTTTTCTCCCCAGACGATGAGGTCGGGCTTCTCCCCCGCGTCGAGCATCTCGGTGGTGACGCGTGCGTGATTCCCAGTGACTTTCAGCGGGGTACGGAATGTCTGATCAGCGGGCAGTTCGACATTGCCTTGAATCATTCCCAGTCGAATACTCCCCTCCTCCTGCGAGGCAGGAAGCGGCAGTGCCAGTGGTGCGATAATGCACGCTGCCGCGAGGATCAATCCCCCGAGCCGTGCCCACGCCGAGTCGTAGTATCCGAGGTGCGCGTGGTCGATGCCCGCCGATCGACGCCCCGAGACCAGTCGGCGAAGCGCCACCGCCGCGGTGACGACAGCAATGCCGATGGTGACCTCCGACCCCCACGGCGCGAGATGCGCCACCGGCAGCTCGACTTGGGAGTAGGCCAGGTACCCCCACGGGAATCCGCCGAATGGGATGCGCCCGCGTGCCTGCTCGCCACCGACCCACAGTACGGCGATGGTGAGGGCGCTGAGCGGAATTGATCGGTCAATGACGCGGATGCGCGTCACCCAATTCGCGGCGAGCGCGAAGCACGCGAAAGCAATCGCTTCCACGCTGGCCAGCGCCACCCACGGCAGGTAGCCACCGACGGAAATGGTTGCCCACCAAATGTGCGGGAGGATAAAACCCCAGCCGAAAACGAGACCGTACCACCACGCGCGCGGCGCACTGACACGGTCGATCACGGCGATAAACACGGCCAGTGCGGGCAGGGCAAGCCAGGGCAGGTTCTGGTCGGGAAACGCCGCCCACATGCCGACGCAGGCGAGCACGAGAAGCAAATAGTCGATGATGCGGCGACTGAACCGGCGGTATCGCGGCGAAGGCGTGGGAGTCTTGGATCGGGATCGTCTCCTCACGCGGCATCGTCTCCTATGGCCACAACACTGCGCTGGATGGCCTCGATAGCGCAACTGGCCTGGGCAGCCAGTGTCGGTGAGGCCACAGCCCGCAGCTGGGTCAGCATGTCGCTCACCTGGCGACACCACCGCACCCAGTCCCCCACCTCGAGGTCAGCGTCCTCGATGACAGCTGTCAGACAATCTCCACGTACCCATCGGTACATCGCGCGCACGAGTGCCGCATCGATTGCGGCGGTGAGTTCGGCACCCGCCGCTGTTTCCTCCACGTTGATCCGGTCGAGAACATCGACGCTCGCTTCGAGTGCGGTGGCGAGGCGACCTGTGGCTCCACCGGGAATATCACGGTTGGGCAGGTGATCTTTTCTCGCCTCGAAGACGCAGGCGGCAACCACGGCGGCAAGTTCCGCCGCATTCAGCCCCTCCCATACGCCGTTCGAGAGGCACGAGGCGATGAGCAGGTCGCGCTCGGAATGGATAGCGCGAACGGTGTGGCCACTCGGAGTTAATCGCTCACCGTCGAGGCAGCCAAGCGCCGTCAACACCCGCACCAATGCATCAAATTGGGCGCGCAGTGAGGAGGCTTCTTCATCGAGTTGCCCGGCCAGAACGAGCCACCGGCGTCGTGCCGAGAGCCATTGTCGCGCCTGTCCCGCGTGTTGCTCACGTGCGGGACACGAATGCACCGGATGGTTGCGCATCCGCTCGGATAGTTCGTCGATTCGCTGTTGAATGTCAGCAGGAATACCGTGGCGCTGCGGGTGGAAGCGGCGCAGTCGTCCCCCGGCACGCATGGCACGCACGTCGCCCCCGATTCTCCGCGCATACCGCTGGGGTTCACGCACGTGGGTTTTCGCCAACCTCATGCGCCCAACCGTGCATACGCCGCGCGGCGCCGTGTCGGCACGCAGTGTCGCCACGACGCTGTCGCTGCGCACGACTCGTACTCGGGCAACACCGCTCATCCCGCTTCGATCCGCAGCCTCGACGACGACCGCGTCAATCGGCGCGCGACCATCCTCATAGGCGACGACGTCCCCGACGTCGAGGCGACGAATCGCCTCCTCGACGAGATCAATGCGTGGTGTATGGCGCAGTTTTGCCGCATCCTTTTGGAGCCGCGACAGGTCGTCGCGCAGGCTGACATAGTCGCGAACGTCCCCGCAATCGCAGGTCAAGTCTTCTTCCACGCGCAGCATGTTCTGGCGTGCTTCGTCGGCGCGTCGTGCCATGCCGATCAGGCGCGAATCGGTTTGGAACTGGGCGAATGACAAATCCATCATGTCGCGGGCACGATCCAGCGAGCCGGCGGCGGCGAGGTTTGCCACCATGTTGTAGGTGGGCCGAAATGCCGACACCAGAGGATAGGAGCGTTTCGAGGCCAGGGCAGCGACCTCCTCGGCGCTGATATGCGCGGTGGCAATGACGACCGAGTGTCCTTCACGGTCGATACCGCGCCGCCCTGCACGCCCCGTCAACTGGGTGTACTCCCCCGGCGTGAGGTCAACGTGAGCGCTGCCATTCCACTTGCGCAGCGACTCCAATACCACGGTGCGAGCCGGCATATTGATCCCTAACGCCAGCGTCTCTGTGGCGAAAACGACCTTGACCAGCCCGCGGGCGAACAACTGCTCAACCAGTTCTTTGATTAACGGCAAGAGCCCCGCATGGTGCGCGGCGATCCCCGAAGCGAGCGCTTCCATCCAGCGGTTGGCACCGATTGCGGCGAGCTCGTCGCCGGTGAGTGTCGCGAATGCTTCGTCGACGCAGGCGAGGATTTCACGCCGCTCTTCAGCGCTCGTCAAGGCGATGCCGGCGCCGAGGAGGTGATCGACTGCCTCGTCGCAGCGGGCGCGAGAAAAGATGAAGTAGATCGCGGGCAGCAGGTGCATCCGCTCGAGAGTGACGACCGCCTCCGCCCGACTGGTCACGTGAATCCGCCCATCAGGTCGGGCGCCGAACCGCTGTTCTGATCGCGTTCCTGAGCGTCCGCGCGGTTGGCTACCCCGACCTCGACGCGCGCCCTCTCCTCGCCCACGCCGCCCCCCGGTCACCACCGCGGTCGACGATGATCCGCGTGCCCCGCCAGGAAACGGTGCGCGTAGCGCGGCAACGGCATGTCGCAGTTCCGGGTTGAGCTGTCCGCTCAGCGGTCGTCGGTCGTGGCGCGACGGTTGGTAGAGGTCGTAGAGGCTGCGCCCAACCATCATGTGCTGGTAGAGCGGAACCGGGCGACGTTCTGAGACCACGATTTCGCAGGAGTGGCGCACCTGTCGAATCCACTCTCCGAACTGTTCGGCATTCGACACCGTCGCTGACAGTGCGACGATGCCGACGTGGAGCGGCGTGTGGATGACGACCTCTTCCCATACCGGTCCGCGTGAACGATCGGCCAGATAGTGGACTTCGTCGAGGATGATCGCGTCGACGTCGGAAAAATCGGCGCCCGCGTAAACCATGTTGCGCGCGACTTCGGTGGTCATCACCACCACGTCGGCATCGGGGCGAATCGAGGTATCCCCGGTCAACAAGCCGACGTGGTCGGTGCCGAAGCGCAGGCATAGTTCGCGATATTTCTGGTTCGACAAGGCTTTGATCGGGGTGGTGTAGAAAGCACGTCGCCCCCGGTCGACAGCAAGGTAGAGCGCGAACTCGCCAACAATCGTTTTCCCCGCACCGGTCGGTGCTGCGACGAGGACATTGGCGCCTTCCTCGACGTAGCGCAGCGCCTCACGCTGGAAGTCGTCGAAAGTGAAATCAAACTCCGCCATGAAGCGCGCTCGCACGGTCTGCGCTTCCCGGTTGCGAGCCATCGCCATCCGGTAGCGTTCAGCAGCAGACGGTGCGACATCGTCCGTGGTGTCGAGTGAATCCTTGTCCGACAGGCCACGTGTCTCGGTGTCCCGGTGATGTCGATCTCGGCGCTCGCGGTGTCGTCGGCGTCGAACCACTACTCCCCCTCGGTGGTGTCACCAGTGAGTGCCGCATCGACTTCTGCTTCGAGTTTCGCTCGCTTCTTCGCGACCCGACGGTCGTGGATTGCGGCAATCCCCACGGCGCCGAAGTAGAGGGAACACAGCAGCAGTGCTTGGATCGTCATCGTCCACGGGTCAGGTAGCGGGTTAGCGACCGCGGCGAAGACAAAGGCAATGACAACAGCCCAACGCCACGTCTTGAGCATTTGCCGTGCCGTGACCAGCCCCATTTGGTTGATGCCGACCATCAGCAGTGGTACCAGGAATGACACGCCGAAAACAATGACGAGGCGCATATAGAAAGAAAAATACACGCTCGTCTTCATCAGCATCACCGACTGCTCGGGCGCGAAAGACGCGAGGATCGACACCGCATGCGGCATGATCCACACGCCGGATGCCGCGCCGGCACTGAAGAGGATCACCCCGGCGACGGTGAAGGCGATGACGTAGAGCTTTTCTTTGCGGTGGAGCGCCGGGGCGATGTATGCCCACACATGGTAGAGCCACCACGGTGAGGACACGAGCACGCCGGCGAACACTGACACCCGCAGTTTGAGGTCGAAGGCTGCGGACACGGTTTCGAAGTTGAGGTGCGCGCCGCCAACCGTGGTGTGGAGTTGGTCAAGCGGTGACGCCATGAAGGCGAAGATCTGGTCGTAGAAGAACCAGGCGACCACCGTGCCGACGCCAACTCCGGCGAGACTGAGCAGGAGCCGTGTGCGGGCTTCTCTCAGGTGTTCGACGAGGGGCATATTCCCCTCGGGGTTGTCCTTACGACGCCGCACCATCGTGGGGGGAGGTGGGCGGGGTCGCCGGCGTCGTCGTGTCAGCGACGCCGGGTTGTTGGCTGGCGGGGAGCTGCTGGGGTGCTTGAGTGGGAGGCTGAGGTGTGGTCGCGGGCGTGTCGTCGTCGCTGAGTTCTTTCATCTCCTTCTTGAGAACTTTCGCCGACAGCCCGAGGTTGCGAGCAATTTCCGGCAGCTTGCCAGCACCGAAAATGACGACCAACAAGATGATGATGACGACCCAGTGCCACGGCTTCATCGCGCCCATTCGACACCCTCCTCAACGTTGTCTGACAGGTGGTTGACCGGTGTTGTCAACCGACCTCGTTACCTCGTCCTATCTTACGCCACGGGGTGAGCCAGGACGACGAGCCGCACGAGGTGGAGCCGATATGCTGGGCTCCATGATGCAACGTGACGCCCGGGTTGTGCACGTGCGGCGGTCGTGGTCGTCGTGCGTCGAATTCGATGCTGAGGTCGAGGGCGCTCCGGCGGGCGCACGCGTATTCCTCCCCGGCACCGAGCTTCGCGCGCTAGCGTTGACTGATCTGGTTGGTGACGTCGAGGTCGGCACGCACGTGCGTCTCGACTGTTCGGCACTGGCGAAGAATCTCGGTACCGGTGGTTTTGCCACCACACTGTCCTGCTCGACTCTCCCTGAAGATCGAGTCCCCGAGGTCGGTCACATTGTCAAGGCTCGCTACATGCCGCACCAGCCGGTGGTTCTCGCTGTTGAAGAACAGGGCTCCCCTCACCGCGCGGTGATGGAGGATGCAGATAGCCTCGACGGGATGGTCGTCGTCGGTGCCGATCTCCATTCGGCGCTGCCGATCATCGCTCACTCTGCTCGCACAACAGGCGAGCAACTGCGCATCGCCTACGTCATGGATGACACGGCGGCTCTACCGGCCGCACTGTCGCGCCTCGTCGTCGACTGTCGTGACAAGGGGCTGGTCGACACGGTGATCACCGCGGGGCAGTCGTTTGGCGGCGATCTGGAGGCGGCGTCGATTCCCTCGGCGCTGCTCGCTGCCCGTCACGTGGCTGGTGCCGACGTCGCGATCGTCGCGCCCGGTCCGGGCAACCTCGGAACCGGCACGCGTTGGGGCTTTTCTGGCACCCGGCTGGCGGACACGTTCCACGTCACGGCTGCTCTCAGTGGCCGACCGGTAGCGACGGTACGTGCCTCCGCAGCCGACCCCCGCGTCGAGCACCGCGGGATCTCCCACCACACGCGCGACGTCCTCACCGTCCTCACCCACGTGGCGGTGCGCGTCGCCGTCCCCGCCCTCTCCCCCGTTGACGAGACGAGCGTCGACGTTGAGGTGCGCAAGATGATGAACCGCCACATCGCTGAGCTTCGCACGCGCCACCAGGTCGACGATGTCGACTGGACCGAGTGTGTCGACACCGTTCGATCGTGTCCCGTTGCGCTTCGCAGCATGGGTCGCAGCCCCGAGGACGATCCTCTGGCCTTCACATGCGCCGCAGCGGCTGGCGTTTCGGCCGCGCGACTGGTGGTGACGACCGAGTAACCGTCGCCCGCTAGAGTCGTGAGGCGTGGAGCTGGGTGACGATGATGCCGCGCGCACCCTCGTCGTGGAGTCTGTCCATCACCTGGTTGACGTCGCGTTTCGCAACCATGGAGCGCACCGCCAGCCACGCCGGGTCTGCCAGCGGGGAAATCGTTGGCGAGTCGAATCCCGGTGTGATTTCGAGGGTGGCGGTCAGGTCTCGCTCGTGGACGTTGTAGTCGACGAGGACGTAGGAGCGCGCCACGAGGACACCTTCGAGTCGGCGGGTCAGCACCGCGATGCGCGGGTCGTCTTGCAGCTCCTCGCGGGTGATGAGCACGGCTTCAGATTCGAGCAGGGGCTCGCCGAAAACATCCATCCCGGCGGCGCGCAGCGTCGCCCCGGTTTCGACGACGTCGGCGATGAGGTCGGCGACGCCGAGTTGGATTGATGACTCGACAGCGCCGTCGAGGTGGACGATGGTTGCCTCGATCCCGTGGTCGTCGAGGTAGCGTCGCACGAGGTGGTCGTAGGACGTCGCGATCCGCTTGCCGGAAATGTCAGACAACTGGGTGTAGTGGTCGCGCGGACCGGCGAAGCGAAACCGTGATCGCCCAAAACCGAGAGGCTCGTGTTCGACTGCCGCTCCCCCACTGTCGAGGAGGAGATCGCGACCGGTGATACCG
>JAEZVQ010000108.1 GCA_023420745.1 Actinomycetes bacterium | reverse complement strand
CCTGCCACTGTCGGCGTCGGGTCGCGCGGTGGCGCGCGTGCGGCTGCCGTGGGCGAACGTGGCGCAGTTGCGCTCCGGGCGGCTGGTTACTCGCCTCAATGACGCGTGGGGAGCGGCGGCGAACCGCGAGCGTCTACGCGGCGACGAAGAAGCCTATCGCGCGGCATTTTCCCGGCCGTTCGCCGCAAAACCAGCACTCGAGGCGACGATTCGCGCCAATGCGTTGACGTTGCACACGCGCCGTCGCATCGACTGCGTCATCGACACGGCGGTGACGTCCATCAGCGGCGAGGTCGACCCGTTGCGCCCGCCTCAGCAGTTCTTGCGCGACCAGCAGTGGGTTCGCTCTCCGATGACGACACACGTCGTTGCCGGTGCCGGACATTTCCTCGTCGACGAGCACCCCGACGAGGTCACCCGCCTCATTGCCGCGCACCTCGAGAGGCACCTCGACGCGCACCGCCCCTAGTGCTCTCTTCCTCGCAAGCACTCGGGCATAGCGACGCAAGCACGCAGTGACCGCACTCGGGACTGCGCGAATGACACACAGCGCGCCCGTGCGCAATCAGCCGGTGGCACAGCAGCGTCCAGTCGACGTCGGGAAGGAGTGTCTCGAGGTCGCGTTCGACAGCAAGCGGGCGCTCTGCCGTCGACCATCCCAGTCGACGAGCCAGACGCCCGACGTGGGTATCGACAGTGATCGCGCTGTGCCCAAAGGCATTGCCAAGCACTACGTGCGCAGTTTTTCGCCCTACGCCCGGCAATGCTTGAAGCTCGCTCCTGGTCGCGGGAACCGTGCCCCCGTGATCCTCGACGAGCGCCGCAGCTAACCCCACGAGCTGCGTGGAGCGGCGGCGGTGAAAACCCAGCGGCCGCACAATCTGCGCCACGTCCTCAGCACGCCCACGCGCCAAATCCCGAGGCGTCGGGTACGTGTCGAACAATTCCGGGGTGACAGTATTGACCCGCTGATCCGTCGTCTGAGCCGACAGCACCGTGGCAACGAGGAGCTCAAAGGCGTTGCGATAGTTCAATGCACACTTCGCATCCGGATAGGTTCGGGCGAGGAGGTCAGCGACCTCGCGCGCCTGAGTGCGCGCCCGTTGCGCCGTTGTTCCCATCGTGTCCTCGCCTCCTCTGATCCGCCTGTTTTCCTCACGATCCGCCGTTCAATTGTGCCGAGTTTTTCCGGCCTCGCCCGATTCCTTCACACTTTTCACGTCACAGTCGCTAGACTAGTGAAGGATGTCACACGCGTTCTCACGCTGTGACGGCTGCTGACCACACGACGCAACGCACCGGCGTTCGCCGTCGAGTTCAATACCGCGACACCGCGGGGAAAAGAGGCCACAGTGGAGAGTAACTACATCAGTCATGTCCCCCTCTTTGAGGGACTCAGCGATGACCAGCAGCGCTCACTCCAAGCGAAGATGGGGCAAACGACGCTGCGTCGCGGCGAAACCCTCTTCGATGAGGGTGAACCCGGTGATCGCCTCTACATCATCACCGAAGGCAAGGTGAAGCTCGGGCACACCTCGAGCGACGGACGTGAGAACCTGCTCGCCGTCCTCGGTCCCGGTGAGATTATCGGTGAGCTCACCCTTTTCGATCCCGGTCCACGTTCGACGACCGCCACCGCGGTGTCACCGGTCACGCTGCTCCACCTCGACCACATTGACCTCGTCAAGCTGCTCGACACCAATCCGACCATGAGTAAGCACATGCTGCGTGCGTTGGCGAAGCGTCTGCGCCGCACCAATGAGTCGCTGGCCGACCTCGTCTTCTCCGACGTCCCCGGTCGCGTGGCGAAGGCACTGCTTGACCTCGCCGACCGGTTCGGTTCGCCGACCGAACGCGGTGTGCACGTCCCGCACGACCTCACCCAGGAAGAGCTGGCGCAGCTCGTTGGTGCCTCGCGCGAGACGGTCAATAAGTCGCTGGCCGACTTCGTGTCGCGCGGGTGGATTCAACTTGAGGGACGTGCGGTGACACTGCTCGACCTCGACCGTCTGGCCCGCCGCGCCCGCTAGACACACTCGATCACAGCAGGACGAATCGACAGCACATCGCGAATAGACAAGCGGCGTCAACAGACAGTGCGGCGCGTCAACCCGGAAGAGCATCGGTGATCAATGCTCGACGCGGGTCGGCGCGCCGCCTGTGTATTACCGCTGAATGCGTTGCCGCTTAATCGCTGATCGGGCGTTTGAGGTAGGCGACGAGGCTTTCGGCATTATTCGGTGCCGGCACCACCTGGACAAGTTCCCACCCGTCTGCGCCCCACTGGTCGAGGATCGCCTTTGTCGCGTGGATCAGCAGCGGAACTGTGGCATATTCCCAACGTGTCATGACCGTCATTTTACGCGCTGGCACGTGTCTCTTCCTGCTTCGCCTGGCGCACGTAGGCGAGGACGTGAGGCACCTTCGGGCTTCGCAGTTCCACCGCGAGCGCCTCATCGGAGTCCATCAGCCACGACTTCCAATCCTCAACGGAGTGGAAATGGCGCAGCATGGCGCGGCGTTCGCGCTCAGTTAACCCACCCCAGACACCGAAACTCGACCCGGTCTCCAGCGCTTCAGCGAGACATTCGAGCCGTACCTCGCACGATAGGCAGATCATGCGAACATCGCGTTGATCCGCACCTTCGGTGAACAGCAGATCCGGCTTGCTCGCGCACCGTGCCTTCGCAGCCCAGCTCTGGTCACGATCGGCGTACCTGTATTCCATCGACACTCCGTTGTATTCATCTCGACATCATCGGCGATAGTGTGACCATATACACAATTCGTCGAAATGAGCAAACGAAGTCACTCGGTCGTGCCGATATTTCGCCGTTCATCGTAGGCTAGGAGCATGTCGAAGCCCACGTCTCGCCTCGTCGGCAAGTCTCAGTATCTAACGCTGCTGGCGACGTTCCTCGCTACGTCGATGATTGCTGGCATCCTCATTGCCGGGCTGGCGGTGCCTACCGCCGGCGCGATGGGGATGGCAGCGAAAGCCGGACCAAAGATCTTCGAATCTCTCCCCGCTGAATTCGACCTCCCGGAGCCGTCGGAACAAAGCGTGCTGCTTGACCGGAATGGCACCGAGATCGCGCGGTTCTGGGCATCAAACCGCATCATTGTCAGCCTCGACCAGATTTCCAAGAACCTCCAAAACGCAATCGTGGCGATCGAAGACCGCCGCTTCTACGAGCACAAGGGGATCGACCCCGAGGGAATCGCGCGCGCTGCCGTCAATAACCTCACTCATCACTCCACTCAAGGTGCGTCGACGTTGACGCAGCAGTACGTGAAGAACATGTTGCTTGAGGATGGGATCCAACAGGGTAACCAGGAGTTGATCGACTCGGCAAGCGAACAGACCATCAGTCGAAAACTGCGCGAGGCACGCTACGCCATTGCTCTCGAACAAAAGATGTCGAAAGATGACATCCTCTCGGGCTACCTCAATATTGCGCCATTTGGTCCCAATGTCTACGGAGCGCAAGCCGCGTCACTACACTACTTTTCCAAAAATGCCGCCGACCTCACCGTCGCTGAAGCCGCGTTGATGGCGGGCATTGTCAAATCGCCAAACGACTTTGATCCGATGACGAATCCCCAGGATTCGCAGGCACGACGCGACGTTGTCCTCGCCACCATGTTGGCGCAGAAGAAGATCACCCAAGAGGAATACGACGAGGCGATCAACACCAACGTCGAAGACATGCTCAAACCCGACAACTCGTCGCAAGGATGTGCGGGGGCAGGTTCCGCCGCCTACTTCTGCGACTATGTGCTCCAGTCCCTCTACCAATCTGACGCGCTCGGCGCAAACCGTGGCGAACGCCAGCAGGCGTTGATGCGCGGCGGTTTGACGATCAAAACGACCTTCGATTGGGGACTGCAAAATAAAGCGATGGCGTCGTTTGCGGAACATGTGCCCGTCGCCGATCCTTCCGGTGTCAACGCGGTGCTCGTCACCCGTGACCCCAACACCGGCGCTATCCTCGCCATGGCACAAAACACGAACTACGGTATCCCCACGGAAGGCGACCCAACAGCAACCCAGAACTCCTACGCTGCCGACACCGCTCACGGTGGGGGTGCGGGCTTCCAGGCAGGGTCAACGCTTAAGCCCTTCACCCTCTTGCAGTGGTATGCGGAAGGACACTCCGCGTGGGAACGCACCGGCGGGCACTCGAAAACCTTTACTTTCGAGGACTGGAATACGTGCGACCCCGACAATGCGCACGCCACCTGGACAGTTGGCGACCTCCCGGGCAAGGGCGGTACTTACACCACCATCGGCGCCACCGAGTACTCCGTCAACCGTGCCTTCGCGGAAATGGCGTCGAAGGTGCAGCTGTGCGAAATCTTCGCGACGATGAAGAAACTTGGCATCCACAATGAGGATGGCTCACAAATCACCGCGATCCCCGCGAATATCATCTCCGCTTCCGCGACACCACTGGCAATGGCTGGAGCGTTCTCCGCTTTCACCACTGCCGGACAGTACTGTGAGCCGATGGCGATTACGGAGATCCTCGATCGCTCGGGCAACCAGATTGGAACATTCGAACCGTCGTGCTCGCAAGCAGTCGACGCCACCGCAGCGCGCAAAGTCGCGAGGACACTCGACATCGTCACCTCGTCGTCGAGCTACTACACCTCACGTATTGGACGCCCGATTGTCGGTAAGACTGGCACCACGGACAATAACGACAATGTGTGGTTCGTCGGTGGCACCTCGCAGCTCGTCACCGCCGCGTGGGTTGGGCACGGCAACGCCTCATCACAGTCGCTGAACAACCTCACCATCGGCGGCGTGTACTTTGACACCGTCTACGGCACCGACCTTGCGGCTCCGCTGTGGCGCGACTACATGGGGCCGGCACTCGACGGCTACGACGTGGTGCCAATTGATGGTACGAGCCTCGGTTCACCGCCTCAGCCGAAGCCGACGAAGACTGCGGAGCCAACTCAGAAGAACGATACGCAAAAATCCGAAGATAACGCGGGTAAAGGCGGCTCTAATGGGTGAATCCCACCGGGTTCGCCAAATCCTCGGTGCTGGCGCTGCGGCATTTGCCGGTGTTGCCGCGTGGACTCAGGTGGAGCGGTGTTCCCCTGTGGTGCGTGACTACCGGATCTCCGTGCCGCTGCCGCCGGAACTCGACGAGTTCACTATCCTTCACCTTTCCGACCTTCACCTGTTCCCCGGTCAGGAGTGGATGATCGATTTCATCCACCGTCTCACCCAGCTCGACTTCGATCTCGTCGTCTCGACCGGCGACAATTTCGGTTCGATCCGTGGACTTGACCTGATCCGCCGTGCTTACGCGCCGCTATTGGAATGGCCGGGCGTATTCGTCCTCGGCTCGAATGACTACTATTCTCCGCGCCCGAAACGTTGGGATTCCTACCTGTGGGGTTCACACACGCGCGGGCGACGCACGATCCCCGACCTGCCGTGGCTTGACCTCGTGCGCGACTTCGCTGACGCCGGGTGGGTTGATCTGTCGAACCAGGCAGAAGTCGTGCCCGTTGACACGTTGCCCGAGGGTGTGCGTCTGGCGTGTGTCGGTGTTGACGATCCGCATATCAATCGTGACCGCGTCCCTGAAGTTCCCGTGACATGGGAGCGTGAATCGACCCTGCGACTCGGCGTGACCCACGCCCCCTACCAGCGGATTCTCAACGAATTCACGGCACTTCGGTCACACCTCATCCTCGCCGGTCACACCCACGGTGGTCAGCTCTGCCTTCCCGGTGTCGGTGCCCTTGTCACCAACTGTGACCTTCCGCGCGGCTTTGCCTCCGGAGTTTTTGACTGGTCCTTTTCCGGGGAGCACTCCGCGGTTCACGTATCCGCGGGGCTCGGCACCTCTCCCTACGCGCCGGTGCGATTCTTCTGCCGCCCCGAAGTCTCACTCATTCACCTCGTCAACGAGCCGCAGTGACACTTCACCCACGGTCGACTACCCTGCCCCTACTTGGCGATGTGTGGCGCGGATGGCTATACTATGTGACGTTGTATCGACACCGTCGATGCGATCCGGGGTGTGGCGCAGCTTGGTAGCGCGCTTCGTTCGGGACGAAGAGGTCGTGGGTTCAAATCCCGCCACCCCGACGCGTCAACGCCGGGAAACCACTGGTTTCCCGGCGTTTTTCACACTCGCATCCAGCCTCGCATAACTCTCGCAATCCACCGCATCACCACACGAAAGTGAGCCCAACGATGTGCGACTTCGCGGACGAGATCCTCGATCACCCCACGCTCGACCTTTGTGTGCTCGACGACGTCCACGCTCTTCGTGACGATCTCGTGGCGCTGCGCCACGAACTCCACCAGTGTCCCGAAGTGGGTCTCCACCTCCCGCGTACTCTCGCCGTTGTCCGCCGTGAGGTCGAGGCGCTTGGGCTGGAAATCTACGAATCGACGCGCGTATCCGGGTTAATGGCGGTGCTGCGCGGTACAGCCACCACCGCTGCAGAGCCGAGCCCGACGCCAGGGCGAGAGATTGTGCTGCTGCGTGCCGACATGGACGGGCTTCCCGTTGTCGAAGATAACGACCTCGATTGGCGCTCAACCAACGGCGCGATGCACGCCTGCGGACACGACCTCCACATGGCTGGGCTCATCGGTGCGATGCGAGTGCTTCACGCGCGTCGCGATCGGCTCGCCGGAGACGTGGTCTTCATGTTCCAGCCGGGCGAGGAGGGACACGACGGCGCACGTCACATGATCGAGGAGGGGCTGCTTGACGTCGCCGGTCGCACTCCCGACCACGCCTACGGTATCCACGTGTGGGCGGCACGCTACCCGGCGGGTTTCATCGGCACCCGACCGGGTGCGATGATGGCCTCGTCGGACACCATTGCCGTCACAATCCGCGGTCGCGGTGGCCACGGCTCAGCACCACACGAAACCCTCGATCCGATCCCCGTTATCGCTGAGATCATCACCACCCTCCAGGTGATGGTGGCGCGCGAGTTCAACGTCTTCGACCCCGTCGTCCTCACCTGCGGTCAAGTGCACGCCGGGTCTGCGGCCAATGTCATCCCCGACAATGCGTTCGCCGAGTTCACGCTGCGTGCCTTCAGTACGAAGGCGCGCGAGCGTCTCGTGCGTCGCGTCAGTGAGGTGAGCACCAGCGTCGCCAGCGCTCACGGAATGCATGCGGACATCGACCACACGCCGCTCTACCCGGTGACGATGAATGATCCGAGTGAGGTCGACTTCGTCGCCCATCTCACCAATTCCCTCTGGCCGGGTCGCTGGCAGGAGCAAACGGAACCGATGGCGGCTGCGGAGGATTTTTCGCGCGTCCTCGAACGTATTCCCGGCTGTTTCATTGGAGTCTCAGCCGTCGACCTCAACGCCGAGGACAGCGGTGAGGACGTTGCGAATCCGGGCGTGGACGACGCTCACGCGAGGCTCGCGTTCAATCATTCGCCGCGTGCACGCTTCAGCGACGACGCGGTGACGGTGTGCGCCGCGCTCCTCGCACAAATTGCTCACGCCCGCCTGACCTCACACTGAGACCATGCGGGCGTGGCATCGGCGAGCAGTCAACGGCTCGCCGCGGCGGCAAGCCGTGTGTCAGCGCTCGAGGATGGCGCGCTGCCACAGGGTGTCGAACGGCTGATTCGACGCGGTGCGCCCGGCAATACCGGCGGTGACGAGCTCCTTCGCGGTGGCGACAGCCTCGGCAACACTCGCCCCCTTCGCGATTTCCGCGGTAATCACCGCGGCGAGGGTGCAGCCCGCGCCGGCAACACGCTCAGAACCGACTTTCGGCGCGGAGAAGCGCTGGAGCTTCTCCCCATCCCACAGCACATCGACCGCGTCATCTCCGGGCAGTTCGACACCACCCTTAGCGACGACAGCCGCACCGGCAGTTTCCCCGATGATCTGTGCCGCGCGCGCGAGATCCTCTTCCGAGGCGACCTCGATGCCCGACAGCGCGGAGGTTTCAAAAACGTTCGGGGTAACGACGGTGGCGTGAGGCAGGATCTTCGCCTTCAACGCGGCATCGACTTCGTAGGCCTGACCGGCTTCTTGTCCCTTGCAGATGAGGACGGGATCGAGGATGACATTGGTAAAACGATGCTCCTCGAGAGCCTCGGCGACAGCGTCGATCGTCGGCACAGTACCGAGCATCCCGATCTTCACAGTATCGATGTCATAGGAGGCAGTGGCCGCTTCGATCTGGTCGCGGATCACCTGCGGGTCGACGGGGACGAAACGGTGTCCCCAGTTGTTCTTCGGATCAAAAGAAACGATGCAGGTCAGCGTCCCCATTCCGTAGACACCCTGCTGGTGGAAGGTCTTGAGGTCGACTTGGATTCCTGCGCCGCCGGTGGCTTCCGAGCCAGCAATCACCAGGGCGACAGGTGGGCGTCGATTCGTCATTGTGGGTAGATCCCCTCTTGGTTGGAGTTTCGCACGGGTCATGCGCGCGCCGATTCGGCGCTCTCGCCGCGGCGGCACCAACCGTCACGACGATGCCTCCAGTCTAGTGGGACACCCTCTCGTCAATGCCGGGTTTCGCCACTTCAGGGGTCGATCCACCGAGCTTTCGACTAACCGCTGGGATTGTTGCGGATCGACTACAGCGGTGCTTCGCGAGCGAGATCGTGGAAACGCACGAAATGCCCTTGGAATGCCACCGGCAGGGTGCGCGTCTCACCGTTTCGGTGCTTCGCCACAATAATGTCGGCTTCCCCTGGGCGTTTATCTTCTTCGTAGTAGTCGGCACGATGAAGCAGCAAAATGACGTCGGCATCTTGTTCAAGCGACCCGGATTCGCGCAGGTCGGCAATCATCGGCTTCTTGTCGTTGCGCGACTCGGGACCACGGTTGAGCTGCGCCACGGCGACGACTGGCACCTCGAGTTCCTTTGCCAACAGTTTGAGGGAGCGCGAAAACTCCGACACCTCTTGCTGGCGCGACTCGACTTTCTTGCCCGACGTCATCAGCTGAAGGTAGTCAATGACAACCAGACCGAGGTTGTGCTGTTGTTTGAGGCGCCGACACTTCGCGCGGATCTCATTCATCGCCATATTGGGCGAGTCGTCAATAAACAGTGGCGCACCCTCAAGACGACCAAGCGTTTGCCCGATGCGTTTCCACTCGTTTTGATCCATCGCCCCCTTGCGCATATGGGAAAAGTGCACCTGGGATTCGGCGGAAAGCAGTCGCATGGCGATTTCTTCGCGCGACATTTCCAGCGAGAATACGACCGAGGTGATGTTGTTCTTCACCGAGGCGGCACGCAAGAAATTCAGTGCCAGTGTCGACTTCCCCATCGCGGGTCGCGCGGCGACGATAATCATCTGCCCCGGGTGCAACCCCATGGTGAGGTCGTCAAGATCGCGCAACCCCGTCGGCACACCTTTCTCGTTGCCGCGCTTTTCCAAGGCTTCGAGGTGGGCGACGAGCGGACCGTCGGCAGCACCGACCTCCGACCAGGCCACGTAGTCATTGCGCTCACGCCCCTCGGATACGGCATAGACCTCCGCCTGCGCCGCGTCGACGAGGTCAGCGACATCCTCGCCGCCTTGCGAATAGCCAAGCTGGACAACGCGCATCCCGGCATCGATGAGGCGGCGCAGCTGCCAACGTTCGTAGACAATGCGCGCGTAGTGACCGGCGTTGGTGGTGGCGGGCACCATCGCCACTAGTTCGTGAAGGTAGGCGGCACCGCCAACGCGCGAAATCGTCCCGGCACGCTCCAACTCATTGCCAACAGTCAGCGGGTCAACGGGTTCGCCACGCGAATAGAGGTCAATGATGACGTCGTGGATGGTTTCGTGATTGGGACGGTAGTACTCGCGTCCGGTGAGGATTTCCGACACGTCAGAAATCGCGTCTTTCGACAGCATCATCGACCCGAGGACAGCGCGTTCGGCGTCGAGGTCATGCGGGGGAATCCTCCCCAACGTTGTCTCGTCCACGTTTCCCTCCCCTGCAACGCCAACGCTCACCCGATCCCATTCCGATCGTCACCGCAGAGTTTCTCTCGGTGGGTTGACGCGCGCCACTTCGTCAGGCGTGCCCATGCGCACGCCTCACGCAGGGTATCGCGCGGCACGCCCACAACCAACCTTCAAGTGACACGTGAATGTGGACAACTACGCCGAATCTGTGGATAACCTTGGGGAATTTGCGGGTCTTCTTGTGGATAGTCTGTGGATAGCGTGCTGTGTCGCGTGTCACCTCGATCAGCTCGACGCACAATTCCGCGCTAAATTGTCCACAGTATTATTCACACACTGTGCATAACGATTGGCCCTCATATTCGTGGACAACTCTTCGACCACCCCCTCGACGACCAACTCAAACCCTCAACGCCAACTCAAAGGTTCAGCGTCCTCAGCAACGCCGACCCACACCTCCTCTGACCTCGACCGACAAATCATCGCGCTCGCACTCCCCGCACTTGGGGCAATGCTGGCTGAACCGCTGCTCACCACCATCGACTCCTCGATGGTTGGACACCTCGGCACCGCGTCACTCGCCGGGTTGTCGCTGGCCTCGACGATCCTCACCACCGTGGTCGGAATCTTCATCTTCCTCGCCTACTCGACCACCGCACTCACTTCACGCGCCATCGGCGCCAATGACCCCGCGCGCGGCATCCAAGCCGGTATTGACGCGATATGGCTTGCCGCCGCCCTCGGCATCATCTGTGCGATTGCGCTGGGAGGCGGAGCCTCCTGGGTGGTGTCCTGGTTCAACGCTTCACCCGACGTTACTCCCCACGCGATCACCTACCTGCGGTATTCGAGCCCCGGTTTGGTGGGGATGTTCATCGTCCTCGCCACCACCGGCACACTGCGCGGACTGCTCGACACGACAACACCACTATGGGTTGCCGGCGGCGGTGCCGTCCTCAACGCCATCCTCAATGCCGCGCTCATTTACGGTGCTCAGCTCGGCATCGCCGGCTCGGCTGTCGGCACGGCGATCTCGCAAACGCTGATGGCGCTCGTCCTCGTTACCGTCATCATCCGTCGCACCCGCGGGCTTGACGTCCACCTCATGCCCCGTGTGCGCGATGTCGTGCGATCGTTGACCGTCGGCGCACCACTCGTCGTGCGCACCCTGACGCTTCGCGCCGCCTTCCTCGCCACCGTCGCCTGCGTCACCCACATCGGCACGACTGCGCTGGCCGCGCACCAGGCGATCCTCACCACATGGATGTTTGCCGCTTTCGCACTCGACGCCCTCGGCGTTTCCGCGCAAGCGATCATTGGCCAGTCACTCAGCCGCAACAGTGAGGAGATCACCCGTGCGCTGGTGTCGCGCATTGTCCGTTGGGGTGTCACTAGCGGGATCGTCATCGGTGCCATCCTCGTCGCCGCGTCACCGTGGCTTCCGTGGATATTCGGTACCGACCCAGCGATGCGTCGCCTCGCTATGTGGGGAATCATCGTGGTTGGTGTGCTTGAGGTGATCTCCGGCTATGTCTTCATGCTCGACGGCGTCCTCATCGGTGCCGGCGACAACCGCTATCTTGCCGTCGCCGGTGTCATCACACTTGTGCCGCTGATACCGACACTCCTCATCATCGGGTGGTGGACTCCGAGCGGGCTCAGCCCTGCCGACCAGCTCACGCCACTCCTCGCCACATGGGTAGCACTCGCCGGTGTATTTATGGCGGCTCGCGCGGCAACCACCACATGGCGAGTGAGACGCAATTCATGGATGCACCTCGACCAGTGACACGCTAGGATGACAGGTGGATTCGTGTGCCTTCCGACCAATCGGCAAGCACGCGCGTCCGCACTCGCATACGAATATCCCTCCTGTCGCGGAACGACCGCGACCGAATGAGTCCGAAGGAGGTGGGAAAGATATGCGTCCCTACGAATTGATGGTGATTGTCGATCCCTCAGTTGATGAGCGCACGGTCGTCCCGTCGATGGAAAAGCTGCTCGAGCAGGTCACCACTGCCGGCGGC
>JAEZVQ010000098.1 GCA_023420745.1 Actinomycetes bacterium | reverse complement strand
GCACTAGCGTCCGTGTCTTGCGTCTGCCCCTGTGATTCGATCGGCGCACCCGTGGGGTCGACCTCGACGGTGTGGACGACGGTCTGTTCCGGCTGGTTTTGCGCACTGGTCGAGCGGTGCGAGGTGAACGCGGTAGCAGCACCCCACGCCAGCAGCGGAACAATGATGAGGACAATGAGGAACGGTAGCACCGTGCGCCACTGCGAGGGGCGTTGACGATGCAAGCCGGCAGTCGTCGTCTTCCCAGCTTCGTCGAACTCGTCTTCTGGATACGGCAGGCTATTCACGCCATCAGCGTAGCGAATCGGCATTGACCTGCGTCGATTTACACGCCGAGCCACGCGATTCTCTGCCTTCCACCTCCCGTGACCACCGCAATGATGCCAGTGACTCATAGGATGAAGGGGTGGCGCAGATCAAGACCTTAAGTGAGCTCCTCGACCCCGGCTGGGCGCACGCGCTGCGCGACGTCGAGCCTGCTGTTCACCGCCTCGGTGACATGCTGCGTGAGGAGAATCGTCTCGGACATGGTTTTCTTCCCGCGGGTACCGACGTTCTGCGCGCCTTCACCTACCCGTTCGCGGACGTGCGCGTCCTCATTATCGGACAAGACCCCTACCCCACTCCCGGACACGCGATGGGGCTGAGTTTTTCGGTACGCCCCGGAGTGGCTCCACCACGGTCGCTCGTCAATATTTTCCGCGAACTCCACGACGATCTCGGCGTGGGGATTCCACGTTCCGGGGATCTCACGCCGTGGTGCCGCCAAGGCGTCTGTCTGCTCAACCGCGTCCTCACCGTCCGCCCCGGCATGCCCGGTTCGCACCGCTCACGCGGGTGGGAGCAGGTGACGGAAGCGGCGATTGACGCACTCGTGGCGCGCGGCACCCCGCTTGTCGCCATTTTGTGGGGGCGCGATGCGCAGAACCTCGCTCCACGCCTGCGCAACACCACGATTATTGCCTCCCCGCATCCCTCGCCACTGTCAGCGAATCGTGGGTTCTTCGGGTCGCGACCATTTTCGCGAGCCAACGCCGCCCTCGAAGCGATGGGGGCACGCCCCGTCGACTGGAGTTTGCCGTCGTATGTTCAGACCACTATGAACAGTATGTGAGATTGCCCCTGACGCGAATCGCCGTTGCCCGTAGACTCAGAGGATGAAAAAACGCCTCGTCATTGTTGCCGTGGTTGTTGTAGTGCTCGCGGTCGTCGCCGGCGCCGTGGTCGGTGTTGACCGATTCGGCGCCCACTATGCGGAGAAAGAAATCCGCAACCAGATGGTCGAACACGGCATCATTGACCCAACAGTTCACCTGGCTGACGTGCCGTTCCTACCGGTGCTGTGGAAACGTCACGTCAATCGCATCGACCTCAGCGGATCGTCATGGGCTGGCGAACATGACACTCTGGGAGTAACGGTCGAAAACATCCGCGCAACTGTCGAGGACGTGACACTCGACAAGGATTATCGCCCGGTTTCAATCGGACACTATCAGGGGCGCATCGCAATCCCGACCTCTGAAGTTCTCGACATGGTGGCACCGTACGCTCCGGGTCTCGATCTCACGGTGAAGGACGGCGAGTTGATCGCGTCGATGGAGGTGCTATCAATCCCCATGTCGGTATCGCTTGACGCCAAGCCGGCGGGGCGATCCGATAGCGGAAAACTGCTGTGGCGTATCGAGCCGCGAGACCAGAAGCTCACCAACATGTTCGAGTCTCTGCGCGTATATCTCGATGTCCCCGCTGAAACAGCAGGCGCCCTGTACGGGAATCTGCGTTGGGGATTCGACCTCGAAACAGTGCCGATTCCCGACGGACTTCAGGTCACGGCCGTGCAGTTTGGACAAAATCACGTCGAGTTGGTTATCGAGGGACGTGACCTCGACCTGGCGTCGTTGACGAGCGATCCGTCATAAGCTGCGAAGTTCTCGAGGACTGGCACTGCTAGAGTGAGGCTGACCTCGAATCGATCAGCGGAGAAGGGATCCCACCATGCGCACCCTGATGAACGTGATCTGGCTGGTTTTTTCTGGCTTCTGGCTATTCCTCGGCTACATCGCCTTCGGTGTCATCGCCTGCATCTTCATCATCACCATCCCCGCGGGAGTGGCGTGCTTCCGGATGGCGTTCTACGCGCTGTGGCCGTTTGGTCGCACAGTAGTTGACAACCCGAATGCGGGAGCAGCCTCAGCTCTATCAAACGTCGTATGGTTCATCGTTGCCGGAATGTGGCTGGCAATCGGTCACGTATTTACCGCGGCAGCGCAGGCGCTCACCATTATCGGGATTCCGCTCGCGATTGCGAATATCAAGATGATCCCCGTCACGTGCTTCCCGTTCGGAAAAGTCGTTGTTCCCTCAAATCAGGTGTCGATCGGCGGGTACCAGCCGGAGGTATTTCACGGGTAATTGTCAGCGACCCGGTCAGTCGCTATCGACGAGTGCGAAATTGTTGTTTAGACGCTCATTTTGATACAAGGGTGGTTTTGGGTGCAAGGGGGTTGGTTTGGGTGCAGGATACCGG
>JAEZVQ010000066.1 GCA_023420745.1 Actinomycetes bacterium | reverse complement strand
CCGCAGCACTTCGGTGGTGATCTCCTTCACCTGCGCGTCGAGCACGCCGCGGAACAAACCGGGGAAGGCGAGCACGTTGTTGATCTGGTTCGGGAAATCAGAACGCCCGGTGGCGACGATCTCCGCGTAGTTGGCGGCACCGACCGGATCAACCTCGGGGGTCGGGTTAGCCAGCGCGAATACGATGGCGCGGTCGTTCATCACCGTGAGGTCTTCGGGGGTGAGGATATTCCCGTGCGAAACGCCAATGAAAACGTCGGCACCTGCGAGCCCTTCTTTCAACGTGCCGTGGACGAGGCGCGGGTTGGTGATTTCAGCGAGTTCACGTCGTGCCTGGTTCATCCCCTCCGTATCGTCGGCAGCAAGCGCGCCGCTACGACCGTATCCGACAATGTCGCGCGCACCCTGGGCGAGGAGAAGCTTGATGATCGCAGTTCCAGCGGCACCGACACCGGAAACCACGATGCGTACGTCCTCAATGGATTTCCCGACCACTTTCAACGCGTTAATCAACGCTGCGAGGACAACGATTGCGGTCCCATGCTGGTCATCGTGGAAGACGGGAATGTCGAGTTCGTCGCGTAGACGTTGTTCGATCTCGAAGCAGCGCGGTGCGGAGATGTCTTCGAGGTTGATGCCGCCGTATCCCGGGGCAATCGCCTTGACGATGGAGACGATTTCGTCGGTGTCCTTGGTATCGAGCACCACCGGCCACGCGTCCACGCCGCCGAACTGTTTGAACAGCACCGCCTTACCTTCCATCACCGGCAGCGCTGCTTCCGGGCCGATGTCGCCCAGACCGAGCACCGCGGTGCCGTCGGTGACGACCGCCACCGAGTTCGCGCGCATCGTGAGCAGGTGCGACTTTGCGGGTGTGTCGTGGATTGCTTGGCATACGCGGGCGACACCGGGGGTGTAGACGCGAGAGAGGTCGGCACGGTTGTGGATTGGGGTTTTCGGTTCGACTCGCAGTTTCCCGCCGACGTGCGCGAGGAATGTCGCGTCGGAAATCGAATCGACCTCAACACCGTCGAGGTCGGCGAGGATCGCCGCGATTTCGCGACGGTGCTCAGAGTCGCGGGTGTCGCAGGTGAGGTCGATCACCATCTCACCGCGGTCGGAGTCGGCCACGTCGAGGCCGGTGATTGCCGCCCCAGTGTCGGAGATGCGGTCGACGACGGTGGCGATTCGTACGCGAGATTCGTCGACACGCAGACGGTATGACGCGGTGTAGGACGGGGAGACTCTCATGAAAAACACACCTCCTGGAAACGGATTCCTCACCATTCTATGACGGTCTCTTGACGTGCCCGCTGTGGTGTCCAGCATCGCCATTGGCGTGGAGTGCGACAATGAAGGCGATAGTTGTGCGCGATGAATCCCGGAAAGGATCGCCCTCATGATTTCTCAACGCCTGAATGAACTCGGCATCACGTTGCCCGAGGTTGTCCCCCCGGTGGCGTCCTACACGCCGGCGCTAGTCGAAGGCTCGCGTGTGCTCACTTCAGGTCAACTGCCGATGCGTAACGGAGAACTACTTGCCACCGGGTATGTCGGGGAAGGTGGAGTCAGTGTTGGAGCTGCCGCTGAGGCTGCACGTCAATGCGCACTCAATGCGATTGCTGCAGCTGCGCAGGCAGCGGGTGGTGTCGATCGTTTGGCGCGCGTGGTTAAGGTTGTCGGTTTTGTGGCCTCGGCACCGTACTTCACGGGACAGCCGGCGGTGATCAACGGGGCTTCAGATCTTCTCGGTGAAGTGTTCGATCAGCCTCATGCCCGTTCAGCGGTCGGTGTGGCGGCACTTCCGCTGGGCGCGAGCGTTGAGGTTGAGGTGGAGTTCGCCCTCGCCGACTAACGACCGTTACCGACTCCCGAGTTTCACGATTCCTCACCTCTAATACGGGCATATTCGTTACTGACCGCAATTGCCGTCACGCGTACGGTGCGGTCAGTAACGGATGGCGTCGATCGGCTTGATCTTGATGGCGATTGTCGCAGGAATAATGCCGGCGAGCGCGCCGACCCCTGCGGCGATGAGAACACCGAGCAGCGCCGCTGTCATCGGGTAGGGGATGTTGTCCATCGACACAGGCAGGTCGAGGATTTGATCCAGCGGTGTCAAACGCAGGGTAGCGACTGACAATGCCACGCCGATGAAACCGGCGACAGTTGTGGCCACCACCGATTCGAGGAATACCGAGAGGAATACACGACGAGCCGAGGCACCCATGGCGCGTCGAATGCCAATCTCACGTACTCGTTGCTTGACGGTGACAATCGACACCGTGAGCAGTCCGAGTGCGCCGAGTGCGATGACGATCCCGCCGATAACGGCGATCACCGAGGTAATCATCCGGTTCGTTTGCTGGCGTGCTTGATTGGACGTATCGGAGTAGAACGAACTGACCGTCCATGTGTCATCGAGTTGAGCGGCGACGACTGCATGAAGTGTCGTTGATGCTTTCTCCGCTTGTTCAGGTGGGGAAAGAACGGCAAAATCAAGGCTTACTGCGCCGGGGCTAACCGTGGCGCGCATCTGCTCGTTATAGACCTCGTAGGGGACAAATACCTCGGGTTGCACCGTGGGTGAGGTGTCACGCACGACACCGACGATTGTCAGTGCAATATTCGGTGCCTTTTTGAGCCGAAACCGAGGGTGCGAGGCGAGGTCGGGTGTGCCGAGCCACTGCCACATACTTTCATTGACGACCGCCGGATTCATCCGCAGCTGTGCGTCGCGCGGTTCGAGGTTGCGCCCGAGGATGAGGTGCTGCGCGAAAATCTTTTGATACCCGGGGTCAACGGCGAAGAAAGTGGGATCATCCTCCCAGCATCCACCCCACGCGTTGGGCAGACAGTCAAGGATTCCGGGTGCGCTGATCGGCGCATTAAATTGGCTTCGTCGAGTCCAGATTGTCGGCTTCATCAGCTCGACAGTTTTTTCAACAGTTGCCGTCAGTTGGTCGGTTTGACGATCATTACCGACGGTAGAGGAATTTCTGCCATCGGATGACGGTGACGAACTGTCGCTATTGGAAAATACCTGCACCATTACCGTTCCGTTGCGCCCGTTCCACACGGCGGTGAGCTGTTCGGAGGTGTTTGACACGATTTGCCCGAGAGCGAGGACACTCGCCATCGCCCACACCGCAGCTGCGACGCCGATGAGCGAAAGAATGATGCGCCCGCGGTTGATTCGCAACTCTTCCCATGCTTCGATAATCGGGCCGACAACCGACCCACTGAGGCGGTTCATCACGGCACCTCCTCGGTCGTCATGTCGTGAGTTGCCGTTCTCGCGGCGGCGGTTTCTTCAGTTGCTGTTGTGGCACGGTGACTGATTATGTCGCTGGAAAGAACGCCACCGGAGGACAGTGCACCGGCGTCGAGATGCGCTTGGGTTCCGCGTTCGACTGTACGCCGGTGTAGCACGCCATCGGCGATTTCGTAGATGGTATCGGCGCGCGACGCTACCGCCAGGTCGTGGGTAATCATGATGAGGGCAGCATTGGTTTCCTTGGCGACCTCCTCAAGTAAATCCATGACGATACCGCCGGTCTTGAGGTCGAGTGCCCCGGTGGGCTCGTCGGCGAGAATTACACGCGGTCGACGCACCAGTGCTCGCGCGATGGCGACACGTTGCTGTTCACCACCGGAGAGTTGGTCAGGCATAGCGTCGAGACGGTCACCGAGTCCGACCCGCTCGAGCATCTGGGCGGCGAGGGTGCGCCGCCGGTAGAGTCGCGAATCGTGCGCGTAGAGCAGTGGCACCTCAACGTTTGACACGGCGTCGCGGGTGGGGAAGAGGTTGAACTGCTGGAAGACGAAGCCAAACGACTGTCCGCGTAGCGAGGCGCGCGCCCCCTCGGTGAGCTGGGCGACGTCCTGGTTTTCAAACTGGTACGTTCCCGTATTCGGCAGGTCAAGCATCCCGATGATGTTGAGCAGTGTTGATTTGCCTGTGCCGGACTGGCCGACGATTGACACGTGTTCACCAGCTTCGACGCTCAGGTCAACGCCTCGCAGGATTTCCAACGGCTGCCCGTTTTGAAGGATGACGGTTCGTGTCACTTGGTTGAGGTCAAGCATGGCGAGCCTCCGTCAGCCGCCAAAACCGTGACTGGGCGAGGAATTATCGTCGTTGTCTTCCTCGTAATGGGGGACGAATTCGAGAACTTCATCGCCCTCAGCAAGCCCTTTGGTGATGGCGATGAACTGCCCATCGTTTGGCCCGAGTGTGACGCTGATCTTTTCCGCTTTCTGTTTGGGATCATCGGCTGGCCGGTAAACGAAGCCTTCACGGAAGCGTCCCTCAACAGCAGTGACGGGGAGTAGCAGTACGTTTTCCGCGCTTTGTCCAGTGATTTCGAGTGTGGCCTTCACGCCGTCGAACACTGTTTGGTCAGCGGGGATCGAACACCGCAACTGAGGTGCGGAGTTTGGTGAGGTATCGCCCGTGCCACCGCCGGCATCGGAGGATGGTGTGGCATTGACCGGTCCTCCGGAGAAGACTGTGAGATTGGTGCAGGTAAACGGAGCTGGCCCGTCAGTGATCGCCACAGTCGCTTCACTCGGCAGTCCCTGAAGGCTGTATAGCTGGTCAGGTGTGACGCTGACTTGTACGTGGAATGATGCGGGGACAATGGTTCCCAGCGCGGTACCGATGGTGACTTCCTGCCCCTTCAACGCGTCGAGTTTGAGCGTCCCCGCAGCTGGCGCGTAGACATCGTGGTAGTGCTCAATGGTTGTCGGACCTTCTTCAGGATCATCGGATTCGACGGTAGTCGTTTCGAGGATCTGGAGGATCGCAGTGTCGGTGTTGACGCTTGCGCCGTCGTCGACGTAGAACCACACGATGGTGCCGTTTGCTGTGGCCTTGAGCGTTTTCGACTCGTCACGAATTACCGTGGCGTCGAGTTTCGTCACGTTGTCGATATTGCCGGTAGTGACGGTTGTTGTTGGCAGGTCGAAGTTACCTTGCGGGTTGAGTGTTTCTAACTTGTCTTGCGCCGGGAAGAACGCAAATTTCACGAGGGCGGTAGCGATGACAGCCCAGACGATTAATTTGAGGATCTGAAGGATCAACGTGCGACGAGGATGAGCGTTCATCGAGGACACCTCGGCTTTTCTCGGCTTCGATGGTGAAGCGGGGAATGAATGCTGTCATCATATGACAGGTTTTCCGGTAATCGAGGAACTGATCCCCTGAATTCCCCCTGAGATATTCCCTGAGTATCCCTGAGTTGTCGGGACTTCTCGCTGGAGTGAGACCACATTTTGTGGTGTGGATAGGGAAAACGCCCGTCCTCGCCATTGCGAAATGATCGCGGTGTCGAGGACGGGCGCCTCACGTGAGTCAGTGACCGTCCCTATAGCGATTCAGGAGGTGAGTCGCCGAGACGGTGGTGAACTCAGAGGGAACGTCGCTTCGCAGCCCACACGGCAGCGGACCCAGCGAAGAGGAGCGCCATGGCGAGAGCGGCCGGACCGCCGATCTCAGCACCGGTCTTCACCAGCTTCTTGCCCGGCTTAGTGGGTTTCGCTGGTTTATCGGTCCCCGGCTTCTCGGGGTCGGTTGGCTCGGGCTTCTCGCAGTCAACCGTGACGGTCAGACCAGAATCGGCACTGACGAGTTCACCGAGGTTCGTTGTCACCGTCACCGGCAGAGCAGCCGTGGCTTCGGTCGTTGCTGCACACGCCTGAGTGGCATCGATAGTGAGTTTCACACTCGCCTGCCCGGCTCCGTCGGTGGTGATAATCGAGTTCTCGTTCGAGTTATTCGGCTCCACCAGGGTGTTGTCCACCTCCGACTTTCCGGAGACGTCACCGACGGTGAGTGTCACCTCCTTGGAGATTGACGGGCCTTCGGAGAATGACAGACCGCGCAGCGGGATCGTCACCTCATCGCCGTGCTTGACCATGTCCTTGGGCAGGGTGATCCCCACCGAGGACTTGATGGGACGCGGAGTGACACCTTCGTTGTCCTTGATGTAGTCAACGAGGAGATCGCGATCGAGCTTCGGCGTGGTGTTGCTCTTTTCCACGTCGGTGAAGGCGGAGAAGTTGTCACCGCCATTGAGCATGAACGACAGCGAGGCAACGGTGTAGGTCTTCGCCGGATCGAGTGGCTGACCGTTGATGGTCACCGAGGTGATGCGCTCACCCAGCGGTTTCGCCGGATCGTACGTGTAGCTCACGTTCTTCGACAGACCGAGCTTGAGCATCGGACGCGAGTTCTGCGTGGTGAGATTCGTCTTCCACTGCTCTTCGAGCATCTTCTTAATCGAAGTACCCGGCAATTCCTTGTAGCCAATGGTGTTCCCGAACGGCAGCACCGCGAAGATGTCCTTGTAGGTCACCGTGCCGTCTTCGGCGGGGATCAGGTCGGCACGCAGACCACCGGCATTGACAATGCCAATATCCATCGGCTTGTGCATTTGCTTCTCCACGCCTTCGCGCAGCGCGTCGGCGACGAGATCACCGAGGCTGGATTCGATGCCGCGGTTTGAACCGGGGTCAGTGGCACCTTCCGCGGAGGTGAAGACACCGCGATGGAATTCGCCACCGATCTTTCCAGCCGGCTTCTTCGCTTCCTGTTCAGACTGTGCGACAGCGTCGTCGACGATCTTCTTGATCGATTCCTTCTCGCCACATTCGGCAACCTTCGGCGCCGGGATCAAGATCGCCTTGCTTTCGACAACCTTGTGTTCCTTAGTGTTGTAGGTGATCTGGAGGTTCGCGAGATTGTCGGTGTAGGAGCCCGAGGCAATACCGGACAGCTTGTTGCCCTCAGCACCGTCAACCATGGTGAAGTCGTAGGGGACGTGCGTGTCGCCACCCATGATGCCGTCAACGCCGGCGCCCATCAGCGGGTAGTTGTTCTTCACATCGTCGTCGAGCATGACGATGACGATGTCAGCTTCCTTGTTAGCCTTGAGCTTCTTGGCAAGGTCGTTGACCATCTGGGTCGGATCCTTGAACGTCAGACCCTTGACCATACCGACATCGACCTTCGCTTCAACGTCGTTGGCAATGGCGCCAATGAACGCCACCTTGACGCCGGAGGGGGAAGTCCACACCTTGTAGTCGCCGAGGTACGGGGTGCCGTCAGCCTGGTTTCCCATCCCCTCGACGTTCATCGCGAGGTAGGGGAAGGCGAGTTTGGTGTAGCCGTCGGTTCCGTCGACGCGGTGCTTGAACACCTCAACGCCGTCATCGAGTTCGTGGTTGCCCAGCGTTGACGCGAGGGGCTTGAGCTCGTTAAGCGAGGCGATGGTCGGGTTGTCCTTGAGCATCCCCGAGGCGAATGTCGAGGCGCCGGTGTTGTCACCGAGCAGCGTGAACGACGAGTTCGGGTTGTCGATACGTGCCTTGTCGAGGTAGCAACCAACCGCGGCCAGACCGGCCTCGGTCACGCCCTTCTTCTTATCGACGACCTGCTGCATGTGACCGTGGACGTCGGTGAGGTTGTACAGGTCGAGGGTGACGATGTCGGACTTTTCATCAGCCGGAGGTGTTTCACCTTCCGCCGGCGGCTTTTCCGCACCCGGTTGAGTCTCATCCGGTTGGTTTTCGTCAGCGGGCTTTTCGCCCTCCTCAGTTCCCGGTGCCTCAGTGTTGTCACCGGCGGCTTCGGTGCCGTCACCGGCGGGCGCTGTCGTTGTTGTGTCGTCAGCGGTGGTCGGATCGCCCTCGTCTGCGAGAGCAACTGCCGGCCCAAGAGCCAGCGCCGAAGCCGCCAGAGAAGCAACGACCGCGCGCTTGATCGTGGTCATCATCAGTGATTCTCCATTCGGTCAGTTACCACATGGGTGAGTTCAGAATACTCGCTCAGCCTCTTGTGCGTACAGTTCCTGCGCGACAAATCGAGGGGAATCTGAGGTCAGTCTTCGACGATAATGACGAAGAGGTTACGCGGTCCGTGGACGCCGTCAACGCGGATGAGTTCGATATCCGAGGTCGCCGACGGGCCGGCAATCCACGTCGTTGGGCGGGTCGGATGCTCACCGAGCACCGCTACCGCTTGCGGAACTGTGGGGAAAACGGTTGATGCTTCGACAATCACGACGTGCGTGTCGGGCACCAGCGAGATGGCTCGCCGCCCCTGATCCGGTTCCCCGTCGAGCATGATCGTCCCCGTATGCGACACGGCGCAGCGCGACGCGGTCACCACAGCATCGACCGTGTCAAGCTCGTGGGCGCTGAGTGGGGCGTCGGGGCTATCGGTAATGATCTCTTTGCCGTCGAGGTTGGCGAGCCACGCAGTATCGAGACCGTGCGGCACGACGACACGGTGGATATCCGCGTCAAGCGCGTCGGCAACAGCCTGGGCAATGCCGTCTCGCGTGACGCGAGCAACTTTCGCCTTGTAGTCAACGAGAGCGTCTTCGAAGACGTCGATCACTGGTTTGGAGCCGGGAGCATCGTCACTGGAGCGACGGTAGCGGCGGGGAACCTCGGGGATTTCGATTCGGTTGCGTTCGAGGGCGCGTCCGAGCCGGCGCATAATCTCCGCCTTATTGGAAGCGTCTTTAGCGCGACGTGCCGGGCTGACGCCGGCAAAATGATGACCGTCGATGTTGGGATTCGCGCTCACTTGTTTTCCCCTTCCTGGCAGGTATTTTTTCCACAGCGGCACTTCTCAGCGTTGTCTTTCCACCACTGGCGGAAGGTTTGGGCAGGTGGTGCGGGAATATCGTGCGACGCTGTCCACACACCGGCGACGGGCAGCGGCAGGTGGCCAAATTTCTTTGACTTTCCTGCCAGTTTGCGACCGAGGGTTGTTGCCGTGCCTGCGGTTTCGAGCAGTGTCGATGATGACATCACCTTCGACGCAACTCGCATTCCCAGATCCCAGCCAGTCGGCAGCTTTCCACGGTTCGCATCCTGGTACTTGCGACGGTTTTCCACGATGATCCCCGGGAGGTCGATCGCCGCGGGGCACGCTTCGGCACACGCATTACATAGCGAGCATGCGAAAGGCAGTGTGGAATCGGGATCGTGGTGGTCTGTAGCCTGCTTGAGTTGCGGCGTGAGGCAAATGCCGATGGGACCGGGATAGACGGAGTTATAGGCGTGTCCGCCGACGTGTTCGTACACGGGACAGATATTGAGGCACGCTCCGCATCGGATGCACGACAGTGCTTCATGCCCAACCTCGTCGGCGAGGACGTCTGAGCGTCCGTTGTCGAGCAAAATGATGTGGAATTCTTTCGGCCCATCCCCTTGGGTCACGCCTGTCCACGCTGAGGTGTAGGGGTTCATTCGCTCGCCTGTTGCAGAGCGTGGCAGAAGCTGTGCGAAGATTTCCGCATCCTCGAACGTCGGCACGAGCTTTTCGATCCCCATCACAGTGACCAGGGTTTCAGGCAGCGTTAAACACATTCGCCCGTTGCCCTCGGACTCAAAAATAAAGGTCGTGCCGGTTTCAGCAACCGCCATATTTGATCCCGACAGCGCTACTTTTGCTTCGAGGAACTTCTTTCGCAAGTGAGCGCGCGCTGCCATCGCCAGTGTTCGCGGCTCATTGGTGAGGTTATCCGGGGTGGATTCCATCCGCGCTTCAAAGATCGCTCGAACTTCCGCGCGGTTACGGTGAATCGCGGGCACAACGACGTGCGAAGGCATATCTTCAGCAAGCTGAACAATCATTTCCGCGAGGTCGGTTTCCCACGCGGCAATCCCATTGTCGGCAAGATACTCGTTGAGGTTGATTTCCTGGGTCGCCATCGACTTGATCTTGACGGTTTCGTCGACGCCCTTTTCCCGCAGAATTTCGAGGACAATCTCGCACGCATCCTGAGCGTCGCGCGCCCAGTGCACGATCCCCCCGTGCTCGGTGACATTCGTTTCAAACTGTTCGAGCAGCTGCGGCAGTTGCGCCTGGGTGCGCTTCTTGACCGCCGCCGCAGCTTGGCGCAGATCCTCCCAGTCCGGCATTTCCTCAACGCGCAGCGCACGCTTGTTACGAATAGTCGTAGTGGCGTGGCGGATATTGCGCCGCAGCTGCGTATTCTTTAGCTGAGTTTTCGCGGCTTCCTCAAAGTATGTCCCCCAGCGCAACGGGTCGTCGGGGATATCTGCGCCCTTTGACCACGGCAGCGCCTCGTCGGAGGTGGTGCGCTCGTGCTGCGCGGCATCCGCCGCGACGTTGTTGTTCTTCTTTTTTGCCAACAGGTCGAGCAACATTGCCGTCACGCTCCCAGCTTCGTCGTCGTTTCCGGTGCGCTCCACGGTTCGTCTTGCGTGGGCGCGAGAACTTCTGCGAGGTGCATCACGCGCACCCCGGCATTGAGCCGCGACAATCCGCCTCCGATATTCATCAGACACGAGTAGTCTCCGGCGACCAAGATTTCTGCTTTCGTCGCGAGGACGTTCGCCATTTTCTGCGTAAGCATCGCGCGCGACACGTCCGGGTTCTTCAGCGAGAACGTGCCACCGAATCCGCAGCATGATGCTTGTTCCGGTAGCTCGACAAAATCGATGCCCCCGACGTTCTTCAACAGCCGGTAGGGCTTATCGCCGACCTTTGCCACGCGCATCGAGTGGCAGGTTGGGTGATAGGTCACGCGGTGCGGGAAGTAGGCGTTGACGTCGTCAGTGCCGAGGACATCAACGAGCAGCTCGGACAGGTCGTAGGTTTTCTTCGCAATCGCCTTCGCGTAGCGGGCGAGTTTGGGGTACCCCTCAGCGTCGGCCACAGTCTCCTGCTGGTGGCGCAGCGACCCTGTGCACGAACCGGATGGCACCACAATGGCATCCCACTCCCCGTCGAGCACCGGCATGAAGGTTTCGACGTGGTTCTTAATCAGCGGGATCGCTTCAGGGTAGTACCCGGTGTTGATATGCATCTGCCCGCAGCACGCTTGCTTTTCGGGGAAGACGACCTCGTGTCCGAGGCGGCGCAGCAGGTGGACGGTGGCTTGCGACGCCTGCGGGAACATGACGTCGGAAATGCACGTGGCGAATAACGCGATTTTCATGAAGTGACTTCCTTTCCGAAGACGACGACCGAGGCTTATCCGAGCAGCGACGAGGTGCCGATGATGATCGACAGCACCAGCAGCAGCACCAGGGAGAACGGCATCGCCTTGCGCAGCAGGATCGGCTCGGCGTTGTCTTCGCCGATAGCACCCGAGGCGATGGCGAGGTTCTGCGGGGAGATGATCTTGCCCAGCCCGCCGCCGATGGTGTTGGCGGCAAGCAGCGTCGACGGGTCGGTGCCCAGCTGTGCTGCGGCGGTGGACTGCAGTGAGGCGAACAGTGCGTTCGCTGACGTCGCCGACCCGGTGACGGCGGTGCCGAGCCAGCCGAGCACGGGGGAGATGAAGACGAACGCGGTGCCCGCCCCGGCCATCCACCGGCCGATCGCCGCGGTCTGGCCCGACAGGTTCATCACGTAGGCCAGTGCCATGACGACGGCGATGGTGAGGATGGCGATGCGCAGGTTGACGATGGTCTTCCCCAGTGTGGCAATACCTCGACTAAAGGAAAACGGGTATTTCCCGCCTGAGGAGGTCGCCCCGTAGACGACGGAGACGATGAGCGCGGTGAGGGCAAGCAGCGTGCCCGGCGAGGACAGCCACTGCACCTGGAAGATGGTGGAGTTGGCGACGTCGCCGCTGGCGGTGAGGATCTGCCCGTGCAGTCCCGGCCAGCCGAACGACAGGTCGGTCGACGACAGTGCGGCAGGAACATTGACGCCGATCTTCCACAGTTTTGCCACGCCGAAGACGATGACGACCAGCCAGTACGGCATCAGTGCGAGGGCGGCGCGCGACCCCGACAGTGACGCGGTCGATTCAGTGCGCTCCTCGTCGGGGGTGTGCGGGTGCCACACGAGCAGCAGCAGCGTGACGGCGGCGAAGCCGAGCAGCGAGGCAACGACGGCGGTGAGCTCGTAGGAGAAGTAGGAGGCGACCCAGAAGTGACCGAATGCGGTGACAGCACCGGAGACGATGGCGGCGGGCCACAGCTGCTTGACGCCGCGCAGACCGTCAAGGATGGCGAGGACGAGCAGCGGCACGAACGCAGCGATGAACGGTGTGGAGTGCCCCATCACCCAGGCGACAGCGGTCGGCTCAGCACCGCCCAGACGACCGGCGGTGGTGACGGGGATCGCCATGGCGCCGAAGCCCACGTTGATGGCGTTGCCGACGATGGTGGCCAGCGCGGCTTTGATCGGCGGCACCCCGATGGTGACGAGCATGGCGGCGACGATCGCCACGGGGGCGCCGAAGCCGGCGAGCCCTTCGAGCAGACCACAGAAGGAGAAGGCGATGAGCAGACCTTGGATGCGCCGGTCACCGCGGCCGACCACGTTGAACGAGGCGCGCACGTCCGCGGCGCGCCCGGATTCTTCAGTGAGGTTATAGAGCCACACTGCGGCGATGATGATGTAGAGGATCGGCATGAAACCGAAGGACAGCCCCTGTGTGGCGGACAGGAACGCCAGCGACACGGGCATTCCGAATCCGAGTGTCGCCACGGCGAGGGCGACGACGAGGGAAATGATGGCGCACCAGTGGGTCTTGACTTTGAAGACTCCGAGCAGCACGAAGAAGACGAGGAGCGGCACGAGTGCGGTGAGGGCAGACAGGAGGAGCGATCCCGCAACCGGCATTTCCGGCGGGGTGAACGTCATTGTTACGGTCACTGAGATCCTTTACATCAATGAGGCGGCTCGCGTCAGCGAGAGGCATTGTCGGTGGCACGATGGTGGTGCGCGTCACCGTCACACACGATGTGCTGATGCTATGTGAGCGCTCGCGCTCGTGTGGCGCGTTGAGTGAGTGTGCGGGGAAAATGGCGGATTGACGCCATTCCCTAGCAACTGAACAGATACCCCGATAGGCGTGAAATCTTGTGCAATAGAGAAGTGAGGTGTAGTGAAAATCGTGCAACGCGGTGCGCGGTGTCCAGGTACACGTCAGGCGAGTGGCTGACGTTGCCACCCGCCTGACATGTATCCCATCAACACAGTGCGAGTTAATTCGAGAGTCGCGATGCGCAGCGATCTCTTCATAACTCCTTCTCGGAAGAATCCCCCAAAGAAGTCACCTTCAGAGTAAGAGGAGAATCTGGGCAAAAGTCGAACGTTTCCTGGATGGTTTCTGAAAGGTGATGACAGGCGGGTCGTCGGTCGTCGAGGCTGATCCGGCGCGGACGTGGCGAACGCAGTCGCGGACGTGGCGAGTCGGAACTTGCGAAAATTCAGTGCAGGTCAGCGGGCGATACGCGGCACTCGTCTCCGAGAAGCATCGGCGCGATCGTCCCCGCGTCGCGCAGCTCGTGCAACCGCGGCAGGAGGCGGTCGCGAACACCCCACGGGCTGATGGTGTTGAGGTAGATGCGGGTACCGCCCTCGAAACCAGCGAGGGTGGAGATCCTCCACTTAATCAGCAGCCGCCACCGCATCGGTGAGGACACGTCGGGCGGACGGTGGTACCACTCCTCGTTACACGGCACATCCGCACCGGTGGCCGCGTGGATTGCGTGTGCGAGATTGGACACCGCACGCATCTGCTCTGCGCTCGCTTCCCACGGGTTGATCGACGGGCCGAGCGGCCACACGGCAACCGACGGGTAGCGGTGCCCGATCCCGGCCAGCGCTACCGCGTGGTCATTTTGAGCAATGATGAGTTGTCGGGTTGCCGCCACCGCGATGATCTTGTCGTAGATTTCCGGATCGCGGTGCAGACGATTGAGTTCCGCTGTGGTCTGCACCGAGTGTTCGTC